>JAIRLW010000135.1 GCA_031259095.1 Planctomycetaceae bacterium
AGTTTTCGGAAAATTTCATGCGAAGGATTAAAAATCAAATTACGACCATTTTCTGAAATGGTGAATAATTCAACATTCTGCAACTCTGTAAGAGTCAACACATTTCCTTCTAAACCGTAAATATTGACTTCGGAAATTTTCAGTACATTATTATCATGATCCGCATCATTCCAACCATTCAAAAGATTATTAATTGTTATCGACTCAGCATTTTTTGATTCTGTTACATCATATATTGCTTGATTCTGTCCCGAAGTCTGAACCGGTAAATCATTCACACCTATAATATTAACAATGAGCAAACCGGTTGATTGACAATTTACGTAATTATTATTTGAAACGGTATATTCAAATTGGAAACTCAATGTATCGCCGGCAGTCAGGAATTTAAAGAAATTCGGCTGCGGAGTAAAGATGAAATCTCCTGTTTGTGAATCAAAAGAAACCTCGTATCTACCATTAAGATTATTCGGGTAACTATTTTCATTGAGTAAAATCTGTTTCAATTCTGATATTTCAATCGAATAATTTTGTGTGTTACTAATTGTAATTGCATCGTTCAAATTATATCCGAAGGACGATTCGTCTTCTGTACCGGAAATAGTAATATTCTGAATTGTCGGCGCTGATTCTTCAAAGAAATGAACCTTAATATCTTTTGCTGCCGTTCCTCCGTTGTTGTCGCTTAGTGTAACGTTAATCATGTAATCGCCGGAATCAAGTTTATATTTGGCATCATTTGAAATCGAAATAATACCTGTAGCGTCAATCGAAAAACCACAATCCGTTGACGCCTGATCAATACTGAATTTCCAATTTGTCCGATCATTCAGATCAGGATCGTTTGTTGTGAAACCGGGGTTAATTGATACGGATTCTGTTGAGTTCAATGCGAATGTAAAACTATTTTTCGTACAATTTAATTTCGGCGCATTATTCGCACCATAAACACGGAACAAGACTTTTCCGATTGAATACTCTGCTCCGCTTGCATCACGTACAAAAACAGGAACGGCAACATCGAGCCATTGACCTTTGCCAAGTTTTTTGTAACTTTGTGAATCCGACCAGAAAACAAGATTGCCCGAAGAATCAATATTGACGGAACCAAGTGAATCTGTTTCTAATGGATTCCCGTCGTTACCGCTCCATTTTTCGAAACTCGAAGTACCGGCAACAATAGAGTAAGCCTCTAAACCGTCCGGAAGCGTCCAACCGCTAAGAATTTCTGATTTTGATACGGTAATCTTTGAAACCGTACCGTTGTTTTCTGTTGCGTTAAATTTTCCGTTATCACCGATAGTTTGGTTGTTTAGTCCGGTTGGAGTTGAAGCGGTTCCGGTGATTGTTAAGTCAATTGTTCCAATACCGGTCAAACCATATTGTGTATCGGTAATGGCGTATTGAAATTTCAGTTTGAGTGTTTCACCTTGTTTCAGATATTCAAAGTTTTTACCCGGAGTAAATACAAAGTTACCGTTTTCATCAAGGGACGCCGCTGTTGACAACGAAACGCCGTTTGGAAGTGTACCGTAACCGCTTGCGTTGACAATAGTTAATCCGGTCGTTTTGAATCCCGCTGTTCCGGAAACTTTCGGCGTAACGTTTCCCGTCTGTTGATTGGTTTCCGTTGTTGTTAAAACCAGAGGCGAAGCAACCGGTATTGCCAACGGCGTTAAATTAATTGTTAATGTTTTTGAAACAACTCCGCCGCTTGCGCTTTTTACAAAAATATCGACGGTAACAACTGAATTAACAGAACGGTTTTTGAGTTTTGACGTATCAATATTAAATGTTCCGTTTGTTGTATTGAATCCGGTAATGAGTCCGTTGACGGCAGTCGTTGAATTATCTTTAACGTTCGAAAAAGAATAAACGAAACCGGTTGCGTCTTTCCGGTCGGGATCTGTTACTGAAAATCCGGCATTGACCGGTTTAACCGGATTGTTCATATCGTTTGAATTTATTTGAAACGTTGTTTGTTTTTCCGTAACAACCGATGGATTGTCTTTACCTTTCACTGTTATATTCAGCGTTCCGGTGTTCAGCGATTGTCCGTATTCGTCTTTAACGCCGTAAGACACGTTGATCGTTAACGTTTCATTTAATCCGAGTTCGTCGAAAAAGGAATCTGAAACCGTAAAAGTTATTCCGGTACCGGTCAATGACAAATATTGTTTCAAACTTGCAGGAGTGTATTTTGAATTAAGTGCAACATTGGAAGAGGACGCCGTCTGAATAACCGGATTGATAATCGATAACTTGGCTCCATGATCCGGATCACTCCATTTCGCCAGCATTTCAGAAGTTTTAACCGTTCCCGAACCAGCAGTTTGATCGAATGTTAAATTGATCGGCGTTGAATCCTTCAATGTCGGTAACTCATTTTGACCCGTAACCGTAAACTCTGCCGCAAATGAATATTCGTTGCCATAAATATCTTGCGTAACAACCGGAACACTCACTGTTTTCGTTTCGCCATGAGCCAGTTGTTGAATAAAACTCGAACTCGGCGCGAACGTCAAAGAGCCGTCAGTTTTTAGCGTAATCGTTCCCTGTCCACTCGGCAAGGTCTTACTTTGACCGGCTTGAAGTGTCTGTCCGGCAACACTTTGAACCCGATGATTCGATGGAACCGTAATATTACCGTTACCGCTGTCCTGAATTGTTTCCGGTACAGGATCGTTTTTTGCAACGTTATAAGAATTAACACTTCCCGATGCCGAACCGGCATTTTGTTTCGCAATCGCGTTGTCGGTCAAATCAATTTTACCATCGCCGTTTACATCCACTTCAGGATAATATTTGACAATCGGTATCGCCGAAGCCGCACCCGCATAACTGGTGTTCGCCAGAAGACCGTTATAATAAGCAACTCGATTCGCCCAACTTCCGGGCTGTTGTTGTTGCGCAATCGCCGCCATCACCAAAAGGTCCAAACCGGATTTGATCGGACTATCCTGTGAAATAACAAACGTAAAATTGCCCTTGCCGCCGTCAGCCGAAACAAAAATCGAATAAGAACCCGTCGCCAACATCGCCGAAGCGCTACTTGACGTTGTGCCATTCGCAATGTCCGATAACACCACCAATTGACCGTTTGACCGATTGATCAATCGAAGTTGCGCAGGATCAAGCGTGCTGCCGCTTGACCGTTGAACCGTAAAATCAAATTTCGTTGCCGTATTCCCATTCGTTGTCAGATCAAACTGAATCTCTGCCGGATTATTCGGTTGAGCATAAGCGGTTACCGGTCCTAACACGTTCACCGCAAGAAGTTCACGCGATTCCAACGTCTCAAACTGCGCCAAACGCCGCGATTGCCAACCGCGCGGTCGAGATTTTTGTTGCGGAATAATACCATTCAACAGTTTCTTCAAACGCTTCAAATTTCCTAAAAAATTCATTTTTCTCTCTCTTCGTTTAACGCAACAGCAAAATTTTTACGGTTGCCTTCGGAAAAACAGTTACGCCGGATAACCGACGGGAATCCGGTTAATTCGTCAAAGTCAAAAAATAAACGAATCAAACCAACAAACGAAGAATAGTTATTTCGCCCCTTTCACTCAAGACTATCTTTTCAATATTTTGAAAAAATTTCCCGTCATCGATAAAACATTCGTTAATTTGGGAAATCTGGGAAAAATGCGAAAGAAATTAGAAACTGTCATTTCACGTTAAGCACAAAATACGTGAGATTATTAACATAAACAATTGTTCCCCAAATTCGGAAATAATCAGAAATTGCTTACCAGTCAACGTATCACAAACCACTAGAACGGTTTACGAAAGAGTAAAATCTATAACCAATCGCTTGCGTTACTATTTACTATTCACTATCAACTATTAACTAATTTCAGCCAATACAGTCCAATAATTGTTTTGGCGTCTTTGATTTCGCCGTCGGTAATCATTTTAAGCGCTTGCGGCAGATCAAGAATTAGAGTTTCAATTTTTTCGCCGTCTTCCATTGCCGTCGGACCAGGAATTAAATCGGTTGCTTTGAAAAGATGCATCTCCTCACAAACAAAACCGGGTGACGCAAAAAATGTCATAACCGAAGTCATTGTTTTTGCCGTATAACCGGTTTCCTCAATTAATTCACGGCGTGCAGTTGCCATCGGCAATTCATTAGGTTCCAAAGTTCCCGCCGGAAGTTCGATGAGTGTTGCGTCAACAGCAACTCGGTGTTGCCGAATCAACACAATACGGTTGTCATCAAGAATCGGCAATATGACCACCGCACCAGGATGAATCACAATATGCCGTTCCAACGACGTACCGCTCCGACCAGTAATCATCTTTTTGACAACTTTGAAAATCCGGCTCGTAAATAGTGTTTCCATAAAAGTGGTTTGTGATTTAGGGTTTGTGTTAGATACCTTAGTCCTTTTACAATTCGGTTTTTGTTCTCGAAAGGTAGGTTGCTTTTCGCTGAAAGGCAATATCGGCGATAGCCGGCTTTGCTCTTGATTGCCCGCGTGAAGTATGTCGTTATTGTTAATATTAATTACAATAATTTTAAAAATTCTTCCAATTCCATTCCTGCCTGAACTAAAATACTTTTTAATGTTCCACGGGCAACAGTATTGTGCATTGGAATAACAATAGTACGATATCCGTTTGTATATTTTGCGTGACTCCCTTTTTGACTTTTGAAAATAAATCCCTTCTTTGATAATGCGGAGATAATTTCATTGGGTCTCAGTATTGGATATTTATCACTCATTATATTGCCATTTCTAAAGTAGTGATATAAATTGGTTCATTGTTAATTGATTTTAATTCTTCTTTTTCGTCTTCATAATATAATGTTATTGCTTCTTTTAAGTTGGCGATGGCTTCGTCAATCTTTTTTCCTTGTGAAGCAATATTATTTTCAAGACAGGTTGCAACAAACCATTCTTCTTCCTGCCTGATTATTATGGTACCTCTAAAATTCATTTTGATCTCCATAAAATTCGTAACAAACTTGTTTAACGGAACAAATCCGCTTCGATATGGTAGGGCAATTCTCCGTAACGAAATTCCGGATTAATGTACAATTCGCCGCCGATGTGAACTGCCCGTGTTCGGTACGGAACCCGTAAATCGCCAACACAGTGAACGCTGATCATATCAAACGGATTCTGTTCAGGAGAACAAAATTTACAATGGGCAACCGTTCGAACCAACATGAAATTTTCAATTCCGGCGAGTTGCCGTCCCGGATACATAAACCCGCGAAGATAAATTTTTCGATGATCTTTAGCAATAGCCAAAATATGTTCCGGTAATTTATTTGTTTTGGGATCCGGGCGGAGGTCTAAAAAATTGACGACTTCATAACCGTAAGGAATACTGAAATAATAATTCCAAATTCCCCAACCGGCAGCACCCAGTCCAAGTACCAGCGAAAAGACAATACCTGCCAATGCAAAATTCCGACCTGCGTAATCGAAGGGACACGATAAAATCCGATAAAGTCCGAGCAAACCGCAAATCGCACCAAGTAACGGGCAAATCATAAACCAACTGCTCAAAAGCATCAACGGCGTAAAAAGTGAGAAAATAAACGCAATTACCGCCAACACACTAATTGCACGATAACCAACCGTAATTCCGGTTGAACCGATCTCCTCTTTGGAAACCGTACTCAATGATTGATCAAATTCTTGTGACATAATTTTGTAAAATGAAATGAAATAAAATAAAACAAGATAAAACGAAATAAAACAAAACGAAACGATTATATTTATACTTTCAATTTCCTTTGTATCGGGAATGAGAAGGATAACCATTTTTATCGCTTTCTTCCTCTATCAAACGGCTTTGGTAAAAAAGTGTACATTGATATTTTTTCACAAATTGTTCTTTTAATTTGTTCAATTGAACATTCGGTTTCGGAACTTTTGACAATACAATACGGGCATGTAATATAGAACCTTTTAAATTATTATTAAGACTTTCAATCGTTGCTAAAATTTGTTCACACGCATGAGTCAAATCGGAACCTTTCAACTCAATAAAAATCGAATGATAATGAGTTATTTTATTTATTTTCGTATAATTAAGTAACAAATAATCGCATTTCAATGTATTTTGATCGGAAATCAGACCGCCATCAACTTGTAATCGCAGGAATTTTTCACCACTTTTATATTTGTAAATATATTTTGATGCTTTCTCTTCACAAACAATCGTTCCGCCTTTGGAACTTTGATAGATTGTTGTATAAGGTTTATCCTGATGCTGAATAATAAAATTCTGAAACGACATACTATTGTGAATATTTTAAATCAAATAAATAATCAAATTCACCATTGATAATTCGTGAAACGCGATCAATTTCTTCGGTACTAATCATTTCCAATTCATGATCAATAATATCACGGCATGTACCGTTTTCAACCAAGTAAACAGCCAATCGTTGATCATCAACCCACAGCAACGGATTGATTTTTGCAGCCGTTTCCGCCGGTTTATTTTTTCCAAGTTTACGGGCGTACAATAAATTATTGAGCGCCGTCAAAATATAGGGACTGTGAGTTGTAACAATTACCTGCTGATTTTTTTGGTTTGCAAGCAGCGAGATTAAATTTGTTATATCACGTTGTGTTTCTGGAAAAAGATGGGCTTCCGGTTCCTCAATAACAACAAGTTTATACTTGGGTAATTTTAGTAAAGGTACTCTTTCTACTGTCGGCATTAAAAGTAAAACAATATTCAAAATCCAAAGCACTTCCTGTTGACCGGAAGATGCCTCATAAAGTTTGACAAATTGTTTTTTGTTCAGATAAATATGTTCTCCTTCTCTTGTGCAGAGATATTTACCTTTGAGAATTTTATCGATTAATTGGCATGTCAAATCAAGAGTTTTGTCATTGATTTTTAAATTATTGAACTTCTTGTTTTTATTAAGCCTATCAAACTCTTTTCGGACGTCTCTTATTGTTTGTTCTTTAAATTCATCAATATAAACATTAAAAAATGATTTATGAACTTTAACGAAACTCATAAAATTACCTGTGAGATAATCGAATCGTCCCTCATTGAATAGAGGCATATTATCGGTAGGGAGAGATAGTATTTGTCTTCCGGCTGGAATAAAAAAACTCTTATAAGTTGAAGTAAAAAAACGATCAATTATGCCAAATATTTCAAGAAGGAACATTCTTGAATATTGATTTTCATTTTCTAATACTGATTTTCCCTTAATATTTTTGAGATAATCTTGACGAATACTGTCAATTTGCTTGTTAATAACATCCCTAAAATGTTTACTCCATTCAATTGACAGATTCACTAATGATGATTTTTTCAGACGTACAAATAAACGTTTTGAATCTTTTTTATCATATTCAGGATAAAACAAAACGGTAAAATTATCTTGTAATGCTTCAATATCCCAAAACAAACGAAATTGTTTTTTAATAGTATCTTCAGCTACTTCATAAATATTTGCTTCAAAATCTTTACCGGTAATATCTAAAATAATATTTAAATTGTTCTTAAAAAACTCCAACGAGCGGAAAAAGTAAACCAGTTTTGCGATGGTACTTTTTCCGGCGGCGTTGGGACCGATAAAAACCATGTAATCGTCAATATCAAGGTTCACCTTACGCAGGGGACCAAAATTTTTGATTTCAAGACGCTGCTTCATGGTCTGAAGTTGTTACGAGTAGAGAAATGAAGGATAATATTTTTACAATATTTAGTTTTGCAATTATAGCGAAAGTTTTGGCTGACGCAAGCGTTCATTTTTTACCAACATGTCGTCCCTAACGGGACGGAAAAAAATTTATCACGGAATCGTTGGATTATTTACTACAATATTTACGGAGCGAGTGAGGTGGCAACATCTTGTTTATAGGCAACAGCGGCGGGCAGGAAGCCGACGACGGACGCAAGGATGATCAAACCGGGAATCAGAATAATTTCCATCCACTGAAAGTTCCAACTCCGCACAATAATTCCGGTGTATTCGGAAATCCAAGGACTCATTCCGCCAATCAAAAGATGTCCGAAGAACAAACCGAGAACACCGCCGCCAAGCGATAACAGAATAGATTCGAGCAAAATGATACTCATCACGGTGAATCGTCTTGCTCCGAGCGCACGCATGATGGCGATTTCTTGCCGGCGTTCACTCATGGAGTTGTAAATACTAACCATCATTCCGATTCCTGCAACAATAACAATGAGAACCGCAAGAAAAATCAGAACCATTTGAATATTTCCGATCACACTGGACAATAATTTTGCGATTTCACTGATTGGGGAAACGGCTTGGACATCAGTTGTTTTGTCCAACACATCAGGCAATTTCATGGCGTCAATATTGACATACGCTCGTTCATTGAGTGCGGTGGACGGGTTGAAGTCCGGCGAATTGGGGTCGATAGCGGTTCCTTCCGGTCGAACAGCGTTTTGTTTTGTCATCAAGAGAATTGCCGAATAATTTTTGATTTCGTTTTCATGATCATGAGCGTGATCATCTTGATCTTCGTGCATATCGTAAAACCCGTCGAGGTTAACGAAAATAGCGTTATCATTTGGAGTTCCGGTGTGATTGAGAATCCCGACCACTGTGAATGGTTTATGTTCTTCGCCGAAATCCGCTTGTTGAGCGGCTTCGGGTTTGAAGGTATCACCAACTTTAAGACCGGTTCTTTGGCTTGCCCGCGAACCGACAACAGCAGTAAAAACATTATCGGCTTTGATATTTTCGCCGTCGGCAAACGAATAACTTCGATCACCCATATATTTTAGTTTGGTGAAAAATTCGGGCGGTGCGCCGACAATTGCCGCACCGCGAAAATAATGTCCAATCGTGATAGGAATTGCTTCTTCGACAATGTGTGAATATTGTCCGCGTGTAAACATTTTCAGATAACTCTCCGGAACATTGCCAACCGGCGGACGCAAATAAAAAACCGTACTAAGAACAACATCAAGCGGACTTCCTTTACCGGAAATAATCAGGTCATAACCTTGTGCGCTTTTGTTGAAAGAGTCGCTTAAAACGCTGTGAATGACGATCACCGTAACAATGAGCGCAACACCAAGCGACATTGAAAACGCCGTCAAAATAGACGACAATGAACGAAATTGAATACTTCGAAACGCAATTTTCCAAAGCGGCATTGTTGTAAT
>JAIRLW010000207.1 GCA_031259095.1 Planctomycetaceae bacterium
ATTGCCCTTTCAGGGCGTAGGAAAAATATCATGAACTCGATCACAAAACAATAATTCCGCTAATATATTACCAAAATTCCTTATAATAATTTTAGATTTATTGAAACGATGAAATCAACTTTTTATGAAAAATTACGGGAATCTCTTTTACCGGATCGGCCATTTCCGGTGGGAGCGGAAATTGTTACGACACGCGGAATTCCGGTTCGGGGAAATTATTCGCCGGTTGATCTTGCCCGTGAATTATTATCGGAGGAGCGAACCGACTGGATTTCTGTTACTGACAATCCCGGCGGTAATCCGATGCTTCCGGCGGATTGGCTTGCCGGTCAATTATCAGAGTTTGTGCCCAATATCATTTTACATCTTGCGTGTAAAGATTATAATCGTGCAGGTTTGGAGTCGAATCTTTGGCGTTACGCGGCGGAAGGTTTCAATAATATTCTTGTTCTTTCCGGCGATCTTCCCGTAACGGGTTATCCCAAACTTTCTTCCGGAGTGTTCGATCTCGATTCTGTCGGACTGCTCGACATGATAACCTCAATGAATCGCGGACTTCCGATTCTTTCGCGCCGCGGCGTTACGGAAACATTAACGCCAACTAACTTCTTTGCCGGTTGTGTGGTCAATCCGTTCAAGCAAAATGAAAATGAACTCATTCCGCAATATTATAAACTTGTACGAAAAATCCGCGCCGGAGCCGCATGGGTCTTGCCTCAATTAGGTTACGATATGCGGAAATTCTATGAAATCAGGCAGATTCTCCGTTTACAAAATCTCGATATTCCTGTTATTGGTAATGCGTACATTTTGACAAAAACTGTTGCAACAATGTTTAACGCCGGTAAACTTGCCGGTTGTGTTGTTAGTGACCGGTTGCTTGCGGAGATTGAAAAATATTCAGCCGGACATGATAAAGGGAAACAGTATTTTCAGGAACTTGCCGCCAAACAATTAGCGGTTTTCAAAGGACTTGGTTTTGCCGCCGGTTATCTCGGCGGAATAACAAAACCGGAATCATTTTTTGAAATCATCGAACTGTCCAATCAATATTCTAGTAACGATTGGAAACAATTTTATCATGAAATTCAATTTCCGCAACCGAATGAATTTTATCTTTTTGAGACAGATTCTTTAACAAATTTATCCGAATCCGGTTTACCGGCATTGAATCCGATGTTGAAAAAACTGAAAAAACCGAAAAAAACAAAAAATATCAATTTGTTTTATCGTTTTTCACGTTTGGTTCACGGGTTGGCGTTTCATCGGAATCACGGTTTGTATTCGGTGATGAAAGGAGTTTTCCAATTTTTGAACCGAAAAAATTTGTTTTGCCGTTTTTGTTTTCGAATGATTCATCGAATTGAAAAAGACGTGAAACATTCGCTTTACGGCTGCACGGATTGCGGCGACTGCGGACTTCCCGACACGGCGTATCTTTGTCCGATGAATTGTTGTTCAAAAAATATGCGTAACGGTCCTTGCGGCGGTTCGATGCAAAGCCGTTGCGAATCGGACGACAAAGATTGTATCTGGACGATTGCGTATGACCGGTTGAAATATTTCGGCGAGGTTGATGATTTTATCAATTCGCCGGTTCTGATTTACAACGCCGCGCTCAAAGGAACCAGCGCATGGTCAAATCTTTACCTTGACCGCGATCACAACGCCCAATTATCACAAACGCCGGAAAATAATCCTAACCGATAAAAGAATCAGAAAACCTTATTTTATAACAGTTTTTCTGTTTTTTACACTTTCGGCAGTCATCACTATCCTGTTTTAATTATCGAAACGACAAAAATGTTTGTGAGTTTGTTCGAGTTGCGGCAGGATTGGCGTCACCCAACTTGCCTGACCTTTGGTTGATCCAAACATCATAAAATCGCGTCAACCGGGGAAAGCATTTCATTTCTTCCATTTTCATAAACGAGCAATGCTGTCGAAACGTTGTGCGGATTATTTTTTCCGCAGTGAACAGTTACAATTTTTTTCGGTTTCGCAACAATGGCGGGGTAAGAATATTGTTGCTATTATCTGTTTCCGTTTCCAGTTCCGGTTCGACAGCAATGGAAGATTGTCTCCAAGGAGAATAATTTTTTTGGAAAGATTGTTCCGGCTCGTTGACAATCGGCAATCCGATTTCCATAATCGGAGACGATAAACCTAACGGAAATTTTTTTCCTTTCAACTCTTTTGAATGCTCCGACGATTCGGAAATTCCTGTCTTTTCCTGATGAATTCCCGTCAAGGGCGTTGCCGCAATAGAATGAATATCGTTTCGGATTTCTTCGTCCAATGTTGCAACAGGAATGTCGGGCGGAATAAATAATAAGGACGGACATTTTTTAGGGATTGGTTTAGGAAGATGTAGAGTTATTTCCGTTGCGGTTGAGTCGGACGCTTCCGAAGTTAAAAGAGTATTTTCAACGGTATCCGTTATGATTTCAATGGGTTTGCCGATAAGATCATTGTCCGCGTTATTTGTTTCGTTATTTATTATGTAGTCTATTGATTTGTTGGTTGACAGATTGTCTAATGTTTTATCCGTTACGTTTCCGGTTGTTCCGTTAACAATAATATTTTCAGCATTTTCTGTTGTATTATCTTGACTGGGCGGTGTGCCGGTTTGGTTTGATTGGCGATGCGGCACAATACGAAGCCGTCCTTTGCGCGCGGCGGACGTTAATTGAGCGGCGTCATTTTTTTCCAGAACTAAGGTCAATGTTCGGACTTGATGTTGCTGATTGTTTAGGGAGAATTGATTTTGAATCTGATGAATTTCAATATTTTCGAGGAGAAGTTCTCCTTGTTCCGCAGTCTCATTTTTCGACATATACGCTTTAAGCAACCGATTTTTTCGTTCTGAAAATTCTCCTTGAGATTTTTCTCTGGGAAACATTCGGATATCAATCCGTTGTTCGGGCGAAAGACTGTTTGTAATCGGCATGGAAGATTCAACAACTTGGTCGTTCAAAAGAATTTGTTCAATTTCCAACGAAACAACTTGCATTCCGGCGGGAACATATTTTTCTGTTTCCGAATCTTTTTTCTGAGACGGCAACAATAAGTCTTCACAAATCGGACAGCCGATAGAAATGGGATAGGCAGACCGGCGGCGGTAAACTTGGGAGAAATTGGTTATTGCGGCGGTGGGCAGTTCCGTGATGGGAACTTCGACAAACATAATCGCTTGGGCGGTTATTTCGGCTCCTCGCGGAATTGTCTGTTTGGCAACAAGAATTTTAATCGCCGGTTTCCGTTCGGCAATCGAAACAGGTTTGGCTTCGAACATGTAATACCGAACAATAAAAGCACAACCAATCCCCAGAGTAAAGGATAAAATAAGCAACAGCCATGAGACGGTTCGCATTTTATTTACCTGACTCGATTTAACCCCCAAAAAGAGGAAATATTCTTAACAAAACAAAAATGATACTTCTTGTTTGTATCGGTATTTTCAAACCGGAAAATTGATTCTTTTTTTCGTCATATTCCAATGGTTTCATGCTTTTCCCATTCGTCATCTTAGCCCCAATTTTAGGGACAGAAGGGACATTAGAGACTTTGAAGACAAATTGGGCAAATTGGGAAGAATAGATCGGTGATTAAAAACGAATTTTTTAGAGATTCCGCTTTTCTATTACAAATTGGATAAAATAGAGAAAATATAACATTGAAAATGTTAAAATATTCTGAATATATCGTTTTTTTGTTTTATTCTGATTATTACAAACCGATAGTTTTATCAGATGAATCGATTGTTCGATGGTTAGCGAAAGAGGACTTTTTGTAATATTCAACAATTTCACATCTTGATTCATTTTGAAAAAAAATGTATTCTTCCCCAACCAAAAAACATCGACAATCTCGTTGTATTTCCGTAAGTTGTTTTACAACAAACAGTTAAATTCCAAACGAATCGTCATGGATTTTGCGGTAACCCAATTGAACATTCCAATGCGTCCACATTTTTTTCTTCGGTTTCTTTTCTTTTTCGGAATTTTTTTTCCGATTGGTGTTGGTGCGCCCTTTGTTTCGGCTCAGACGGATCCTTTTTTGTCTCCCGAAATAGTTCCGTTTCCTTTCATCAATGAACCGGATCAGAACACGAAGAAACAACCTGCTCCTGAGAAAAAAAATATTCCATCTTCAACGGTTCCGGTACAAACGGTTCCGATTCCTCCAGATACGTTTGCCGCAAATCACGAAGAAGGATATGTTCCAAACATTTATTATCAGGTTGCTCCAGATCCGCCATCGGTACTGCGTCCGCGTTATCGCAACAGTTCCAACGTCAATACCGGTAATACCGCCGAAAAACAGTCCGGAAAATCTCAAAAATCCGGTAAATCAACCAATAAATTCAGTAAACCTGAGAAGTCTGATAGTTCTGATAAATTTGAAAAATCGGAAAAATCCGATAACTCGGAGAGTTCTAATAAATCCGATCAACTTGATACTGACGAATCATCGAATCCGATTCGTCAGGTTGTGGCGAGCGACGCCCCTGATCCGCCGGAAGAATTTGTTGATAATTCTGTTTTTGCTTCGCCTGCTCCCAAGACAGCAGCGACATCATCATCATCATCTTTCTTAAAATATCCTGTTTCTTTGACGCCGCAGAAAAAACGAACCAATTTGGCGTCGGTTACAAACCAACAAGGAACATCACAAAGTCCCTATACCGTCAATAATACCCATAGCGGCGATGATTTAACTTGCGGTGACGACGGTTGTTCCGCGCATTCGCCGCCGGCAATTTTTCAGCATTTAAGTAAGCAAACGCCTAAACGCGGTGTTTGTGATTGTTGCGGTTTTTCGCAATGTATTAACAAAACGGTTGGGTCGTGGTATTTTGATGGCTGGCTTACGGTTGGCGGGTTTATGAATACCCATTATCCCGAAAACCGGAATAATTCGCCGCTTTATTACAATGACCGAAACGCTGAAGCGGTGATGAATCAACTTTATCTCACGTTTGGGCGGCGGATCAATTCGCGCGGCGGACGTTGGGATTGGGGCGGACGAATTGATCTCCTTTACGGAACCGATTACTTTTTTACCAGTGCAGTCGGTTTGGAAACGCGCCGTTACAATTACATGTTCCTCAATCAGTCCACACTGGAACCGCTGGAAGCGAGTTCGCATTGGAATTCAAACTCAGGAACGCGCCGTCTTGAAACCGCTTCACTTTACGGTCTTTCACTGCCGCAGGCTTATGCCGAATTGTTTATTCCGGTCGGCAATGGAGTTACGGTTAAGGCGGGACATTTTTATTCGGGAATGGGAATTGAATCGGCAATGTCGCCGGAAAATTTCTTTTATTCTCGTTCGTACAGTTTTATGTACGGTTCTCCGACCACGTTGACCGGAATGACCGCAACCGCCAAACTTTCCTCACATTTTTCCGCATTGCTCGGATTTTCGCGCGGTTGGAATATTTTTGACAAATCTAACGACAATTTAAGCGGACTAGCCGGATTGGAATGGAAAAGTTTCGATAAACGCACCGCATTATCGTTTCTAATTCACTCCGGTCGAGAGTCTTTAATTTACTCCAATGGCGATCTTCTTCTCAACAATAATAACCGAACCGGTTACGCTCTGACGCTGCAACATCAACTGGCTCCGCGATGGTATTACGCATTGGAGCACACATTCGGTTACGAAAAAAATGGAGCCGCATTGCTGCTTAACAGCATCAACGATCCGAGAGGAACTGCCCGATGGTATTCTTTGGCTCATTATTTGCAATGGAAATGGAGTGAACGTTTTGCACTTGGGTTGCGCGGCGAATGGTTCCGCGATAACGGACAATCCCGAATTCAAAAAGAGGCGATTGTTGTTCCGAATTACTATCGTCTGGAAGGCGAAGACTATTTCCAAATTACTCTTGGCGCCAATTGGAAACCAACCCGCTACATCACCATACGACCGGAAATTCGTTACGATTGGTCAAATGTTGTTCGTCACGACGAAATCAGCAACGCCCAAACAGGAATTTATAGCAACGATAAAAAGCAAATGTTTAGTTTTGCTATTGACGGTATTTTCCGATTCTAAAACACTCGAAGGTTCACAAAAGATTTCAAAAAAGACGCCATAAGCAGTCAAGATTATCATGTTTAAAATTGTGTACAGAATTAAACAATAATTTTTTGTAGCGATTAACATCTTCGTCCCGTTAGGGACGACCTGTTGTTAGTAGTAGTAGTAGTAGTAGTAGTAGTAGTAGTAGTAGTAGTAGTAGTAGAAAAAATGTAATAAAAAAATATCCGCGTCCCGTAGGGACATTATGTTGGTAACATTTTTGGGCGTCCGATTTTAACCAACATCGCGTCCCTACGGGACGCCTGTTTTTAATTGTCATCGTTTTCTACCAACATGTTGTCCCTAACGGGACAAAAATAGTTTAATAGTTTATAGTGAATAGTTGCGCAAGCGGATTACACACGTACACGGTAAATGGTACGCTTGCGTCCTCCACTATACACTATTCATTATCAACTATTCACTAACATTTTCCCGCTGTGCCAGAGTATCGCCAAGACCCGTTGACCGGACGAATTGTGATTGTTGCGGAGGAACGCGCGTCGAGACCGCATCAGTTCGATATTGAAAATTCCTGCGTCCATGATCATTCCGCAACGTATCAACAAATCTGTCCATTTTGCAACGGAAATGAGTTTATGACTCCAAATGAAATTGCGGCGTTTCGTGTTGCCGATTCTTCCGCGGATGATTCCGGTTGGTCAGTTCGCGTTGTTCCAAATAAATTTCCAGCCGTTGTACAAAATGTTCCCGATAGTGCATTGTGGTCGGAAAACTATTCTTGGTTCAGTAATTATTCTCTGAAATTTTATCATTCTGAAAATGAACGTTTCAGAAAACCGGTTTCCGGTTTGGGTCATCATGAAGTAATTATCGATACGCCGCGACATATTTTGAGTATCTCGGAAATGACCGACACAGAAGTTACCGATATGTTTCGGATGTATCAAGAACGTCTTAAATCATTGCGAAAAGAAGAATGTTGGAAATACATTCAGATTTTCAAAAATGTCGGAGCCGCCGCCGGTGCGTCGATTCCTCATTCTCACAGTCAGTTGATGGCAATGCCGTTTGTTCCGCAAATGATTTTGTCCATTTGGGAAAAAGCATTAGAATATTCATACAATAAAAAGAAACAAAAAACAAACCGGAATTTATCAGATTGTGTGTGGTGTAACCGGATCAAATCAGAAATTCTGGAACAAAAACGAATCGTTGAAGAAACGTTGAATTTTGTCGCGTTATGTCCTTTTGTAAGCCGTTTTTCCGGTGAAATTGAAATTTATCCGAAATCGCATGAGTCCGATTTTCAAGATAATGTACCGATTTCCGAATTTTCATTACTTGTCCGCCGGACAATTATTCGTTTGGAAAAAGCGGTTTTGGGAATAAAAAAACCGTTTGCCTATAATCTCGTCTTAAATACAGAACCGTTTGATTCCTCTTGTCCGTCCTTAAAAAACATTTTTCATTGGCATCTTTCGATATTACCGAGTTTGGCACGCGCTGCCGGTTTTGAATGGGGAACAGGTCTCCATATTAATCCAATTTCTCCAGAAACGACTGCCGCTAAATTAGTCTGATTATTTTGAGGGATTTTATTATAGGGAATCTCTAAAAATATCGTTTGCCAAAAGATATTTAATTAAGGGAACTTCTAAAAACTTAAATTTTTACTCAAAAAAATATTCGCAAGTCCTTATTTTTTAAGGACAAGATTTTTAGGAAACATGGTTTTCAAAATTCCTTCTGTGTCCTCTGTGGTAAAAAATAGAAAAATGAATTTTTAGAGATGCCCATTTATTATCAC
>JAIRLW010000233.1 GCA_031259095.1 Planctomycetaceae bacterium
GGATTCTATGCTTGCGCCCTTTTCAGGGCTTTATTTTCAAGGAAAATACGATTCGTAGGGCGTTGCCCTACGCTCATGCTTGTTGCCCCGTTGGGGCGAAATGTTATAAAATATTTTGGCGGGAGCACAAGAACAAACGGTAACGTATTTCAATACAAAAGAACTTAAAAATTTAACTGCTCTTTTTTATATTAAAAAAATTACAAAAATAAAAACCGAAATTTCAAGTATAATGAGTATAGATACAGTATATTACACATTTTCGGGTTCGGGAATATTTTGTACAAAAAAATCGGTATAGAACGAATACAATACCGGAACAAAATACAAAACCAGAATCAACGCAAAGGCAACTCCGCCAACCAAACTCAACGCCATCGGAATAATCATCTGCGCCTGAAAAGATGTTTCCAACACTATCGGTAACAATCCGCCGATTGTTGTTACGGAAGTTAGTACAATAGGACGAAATCGGTTTTGTCCGACAGTAATCAATGTTTCCCGAACCGCAATACCGTTACGGATTTTTCGGTTGATGAAGTCAATCATCACAATCGAATCATTTACAATAATTCCGCTCAATGCCACAAGACCAAATAAACTCACAAAGGAAAGCGGACGTCCAAACAACAGATGAGCCGCAACTGCACCAACCAGACCAAACGGAATAATCGCCAGAATAATTAACGGTTGCAAATAAGAACGAAATTGCATCGTCAGTAAAATAAACATCGCACTTATCGCCGCAAAAAAACCAATGATTAAACTGTCGGCTGATTCCGCAAGTTCTTCTTCATGTCCGCCCCAAATAATGTTGATTCCGGGATATTTTTGTTTCAATTTCGGGAAAAATTCCGTGTTCAGTAACGCAATAATTTTTTGAGCATTGCCCCGATTTTCATCAACATCGGCTGATACGGTAATTGACCGTTGTTGATTTTGCCGCGTAATCGCGGTATAACCCCGAACAACTTCAATATCCGCCAACTCCGTAATCGGATATTCACCTGTTGCCGTACGGATTCGGATTTCGTTAAAGTCGCCCAGTGAACGCCGATCTTCACGCGGATAACAAACCATCACCTTCACCTCATGCCGACCGCGTTGAAGACGCTGTACCTCCGCTCCATAATACGTTGCGCGAATTACCGACGCCAAATCCTCCGGATGTAATCCCATTGCCATTGCTTTTTCCCTGATTTTCAAACGAAATTCATACTTGCCCGGCATATCACTGTCCGTAATATCCTGCGTCCCCTCAAATTCGGCAAGATACGCTTTGCTTTCCTCCACCGCTTTTTCCAAGATCGCCGAGTCACTTGATTTTGCAACAAGAAGAAACTCTATCGCACCGCCGGGCGGACCAAACATTTGTGTTTCAAAAGTTAGTTTATCGGCTCCCGGTACAGGACCGGCTTCTTCCCGCCAACGGTCTGCAATTTCCATACTGCTGATTTTTCGCTGATCGCCGCCGATAAGTCCAATTTGAACACTGCCCTGATAAGAATTTCCGCCGCCGGACGCTCCCGCAAGGTTGCCGCCGCGCGCATTCAACGAGGTGCCAACCACACGGGCAGAACGAGTCGCCACCGGTGTTCCCGCTTTTTCGTACTCTTTGGCAACTTTCCAAAATGACCGTTCAAGATGTTGAGTCCATTGGTCTGTTACTTCAGCAGGTGTTCCGTTGGGAAACGTTAACGTAACCATAATGTCATTGCCGTCCATTTTCGGGAAAAAAACAAACGGCAGTGTTCCTGATAAAACAAAAGAAACGGTAATCGCAAGCGTACATAAACAACCGATAATGAAAATACCGCGATTCCGCAAAACCCATTTTACCGACGGTACATAGATTTTCTGAACAGTATAATCCATTGCTTTCATCGTGTAACCGCTCGCCCAACGGAGCGGAATCAACAGCCATGAAAAAATGTACAAATATCCGTTAAGTATTTTAAGAAACAAATTATCCCGATGCGCCAGATGACATGGTAAAATACCGAAACATTCACCAAGCGATGCAAAAAGCATTGTAATCATAACAACAGGAACAAGATAAACGAGTTTGCCCATCATTCCGGTAATAAACATCAACGGCAAAAACGCTAGAATTGTAGTCATCACAGACGCAAAAATCGACGGAAACACTTCGGCAATTCCGTCAACCGCCGCATCAAAATAATTTTTGCCCAAACTTCGATGCGAGTAAATATTTTCTCCGGCAACAATAGCATCATCGACAACAATACCAAGTCCCATAATCACACCGAACATTGATATCATATTAAGCGTTAAGGAATTACCGTAAAACCAAATACTTGTTGCGAAAATTGAAAACGGAATTCCCAAAGCCGTCCAGAATGCCAGTTTCAGATCAAGAAACAACGCCAACAAAATAAAAACAATAAATAATCCTTGACAACCGTTTGTCAAAAGAAGTCGGAGTCTCGAACGCACTTCCTCCGAATGATCTCCCCAAGTAATAAGCGAATAACCTTCCGGCAAGGTCCCGGATTGATTTTTTTTCGCAACAAAATCGTAAACATTATCAACCATTGCCAGCAAGTCTTCGCTTGTGTTGCGCAAAACATCAAGAGCGATAACATGTCTGCCTTGAATGGAGTCGGTATTGTCGGGAATACCGGTTGACGGCGGAGTGTAAACCGTTGCCAGTGCGGCTCCATCGGTAAATTCGTCACGAATATAAGCCACTTCGTTCAGTTTAATAACCGTACCGTTGCGTGCGGTAATAAACGGTAATTCGCCGATTCCTTGACCGTCGTAACGCCGATTATCGGTTCGGACATTGATTTCCTGAGACGGCGCACGAATCGTTCCGCCCGGCGTTTGAACATTTTCCGCACGAATAATAGATGCCGCCTGATCAAGTGTTAAATGATAAGAACGAAGCGTCTCTTCTGGAATTTCAATATCAATTTGATAATCTTTCGTTCCGACAAGATTTATCATCGAGATTTTCGGATATTGTAACAATTCTTCACGTAAATCTTCGGCGACTTGACGAAGAGCGAGTGCCGCTTCAACAGAATCATCTTCGGGACCGAGAACACCAATTGAAATAATCGTTTCCTGCATTTTAAGCCGTTGAACCGTCGGCTGTTCGATCATGACGGGAAGTTGCGGTGTGATACGGTCAACAGCATCTTTCACTTCATTGAGAACACGGTCAATATTTTTGACATTGCTTCGAAGTTCAATCGTTACCATACCGGAACCTTCATTGGCAGTACTGGTTATTTTCCGTACACCTTCGAGCGATTGAAGCGCTTCTTCAATTTTTTGGCAAATTCCGTTTTCAACTTCTTCCGGTGTTGCGCCGGGATAAGGAACAGAAACAAGAATCTCTTCCATATCAAATTCGGGAAATGTTTCACGCCGCAGTTGGAAACTACTGAGAACTCCAATAACGAGAATGACAATCATCAGAACATTCATCGCCGGAGCATTGGAAACCGTCCATCGGAGAATTGTGTAGAGCATAATTTCGTAATGTAATTTTTATCAGTAACGTCCGTTAATTACGTTGTTTTTTTGTCCGCAGATTACACAGATTTTCGCGAAAAGTTATAAAAATCCGCTTGCGTATCTGCGCTCCTCTGCGCTCCTCTGCGTAATTTGCGGACTATTTGAATTACGTGTTCAAGCGGTTAATAAAATAGACCGTTACAAAACAATTTATTTTAGGGCAACATTTTTTGTTTCGGTGTTAATGACATGGACATTTCCGCCTTCAACCGGAGCGGCAAGCGGTGAAACAACAACAAGATCGTTTGGCGACAATTCTTCAGAATCGGCGTAAAAAAGTACACCGTCAGGAACCGTTGTTGCAACACGAATTTTATGACGATGTAATTTACCATTGGTTGCCGTCCAGATGGTGTTTCCGGGCAGCAATGCTTTTTCAGGAATCCGGTACAACGAAACAGCAGGTTTGGAATGAACAATAATCGAAACATACATTCCTGAAAACAATGTCGGCGGTGCATTTTGGGTACTATTTTTATTTTCGGCTCTGTTCTTTTCAACTCTGTCATTTTCCGTTTTACTATTTTCAACTCTGTCATTTTCAGTTTTACCATTTTCAATTCTATCATTTTCCATTTTGCTATTTTCGTTTCTATTTTTGTGATCATGAATGGAACGAACCGCTTGAGGATCATCGACTTTCACGCGGCAGGGAATCATTCGAGTTATTGCGTTGAGGCTTCCGCCGTCCAATGTTTTGAGCGTTCCTTCCCACGCCCATTGTTCGCCGTCGATTTCGTACAAAATTGTTGCCGGAGTCGGCGGGAAAACATAACCGCCGTTTTCCGTACCGGCTTGACGCCAAATCCATTGAATCTGTTTCATGTACAAACTGCATTGAATTTCCAATTGCGATGTATCCAGAATTTTCGCAACACTTGTTCCGCGTTGGACGAATGAATTAACCTCAAAAGAATCCGATGTAACAACACCATTGATCGGTGCTTTAACTTCGGTACGTTCCAGATTGAGTTTTGCCGTTTTAAGAGCGATTTCTTCTTTCCGAAACGCAACAATAAGTTTACTTTTTTGAGTTTCATAAATACGGAGTTGGTTGTTCAGTTTCTGAATGGTTTCCTCGGCGCTTAATAACGAAGATTGAGCGGTATCTAATTCCGCTGCTGAAATGGCATTGCGTTGAACCAAAACTTGATTTCGTTC
>JAIRLW010000270.1 GCA_031259095.1 Planctomycetaceae bacterium
TCACTTGGTGTTGGTACTTCAGCAGATCCACCGCGATTCAGTAATCCCAATCATGGTATTGGTCCCTATTTTAACTTTTTTCATAGTTCTACAACGGGAACAGATTCGCTTAATTTGTCACGTTTATTTGATTATATCCGTGTTCCGTCCAAGTTTGCCGGAACGATTCGCGGATGGGTTACTGATCCTAGTAATAATCCCATTCAACCAATTTACGAAATGCGTGAACCGGGTAAAATTAATCTCAATACCGCAACTGCTCCAGCATGGGAAGCATTGAGAGGAAATGGTAATCGGGCATGGAGTGATTATTATACTGATGCAAACAGTCTTAGTAGTCTTCGGGATCAAGGAGGTAGTAACGATTATCCATCGGAATTTATTCCGTTCCGCTCACCACAGGCAACCGCTCTGGTGCCGCCGTTGAAAACTAGTGGACAAGAGAATGATTTAGTACAAAGTCCGGCGAATACAACATTGTTACGTTCAGATCCGAACGACTCAACATTGTCTTTACTGGAACCGGAACCAGACACAAGTAATCCTTACACGGCTTTTGAAAATTATATGCGGTTGTCCGATATGACCACAACACGTTCCAATGTTTTCGCAGTTTGGATGACTATTGGGTATTTTGAAGTTACACCATGTCCTATCGGTTATAATCCTAACATTTATCCCGATGGTTATGAACTTGGCGCGGAAAAAGGTCTTGATAACGGTACTGTTAAACGTCATCGGGCGTTTTATTTGATTGACCGTAGTACACCGGTTGGTTTTCGCCGCGGCAAAGTTTTTAAGCAAGAAAACGGCGATCCGCATTATAAACCTGTTATCATCAATTCAAAAATCCTAGAATAAATAGTGAATATACTCATTACACTTGAAAATTCTGTTCTTATAAAACCGAATTTTAAAGTGTAATGAGTATATTGTTTATTTTCACTTCGTGTATTTTGCCGTTAAAATCAGTATTAAAAAATTCTGGTTGGTTAATTTCGGGTTATTGTATGAATAATTCCGTATAACGCCGGACAACGGTATCCATTGAAAAGAATTTTTGAACTTGTTCCCGATTCCGATTTCCTAACTGTTCCGCTAAATCGGAATCGGCTGCTAATGTTAAAATTCGTTCTGCCATTGCTTTGCGATCACCGAACCGGCAGGTTTGAGCGGCGGCGTTTTCGCCCAGTAATTCCGAAATCCCCTCAACTTCCGTCGCTACAACAGGAAGTCCAACACTCATCGCCTGAAGAACAATATTCGGCATTCCTTCCCAACGCGATGGTAACACTAATATCTTCGATGTTACGAGAATTTCCAAAATATCGGAACGCCAACCGGAAAATTTAATACGATTACGAACAGCATCGTAACATTTACTGTTCAAAATATTCATCAAACGGTTGCGCTCTTCGCCGTCGCCGACAATCCAACATTCCCACTCGGACAATTGTTCAAGCCAATTCGGCGTCGTTTCCAAAAACCAATCAAGACCCTTTTGATAAGTTAAACGACCAACAAAAATAACACGATTCGATTTTTCTTCCGGCGTTTTACTGATCGGAATAACGTCAATTCCATTTGGAATGACCATCATTTTTTCTTTTGCCAGCCGACCAACTGTTTCTGTAAATTCGGCAACAGAACGGCTGACACAAATATTTTTTTCAACCCATTGATTTGTCCAACGGTCAAAAAATAAATGCCATGTCTCTTTTTTTTCCGCAACACGAATTCCTGAAAAAATATGTTTGATTCCAACAGAACGAGCAGCCAATCGGCCGAGAACATTAGCGTGAAAAAGATACGATAAAAAAATAGACGGTTGTTGTTCTTTTAACAATTTCCGCAACCGCAAAAAACCTGTAGGAAACGATAATAATCCGCGCATATTGAGAAATCGTACAGGAATTTCTGCCGCTTCAAGTATTGGTACGCAGGATTTTGATTGACAATCCGGCGGAGCCTGAAGCGAATAAACCGTAACTGAAAAACATGTTTTGTCAAGCCGAACCGCCAACTCACACATTGCCCGTTCCGCTCCGCCAATATTTAATTCCGTAATACAAAATGCCAATTTTAACATGATCGTTAATAATTAATATACTTCTTGCATTCCTTATTTTAATGTCGTGACTGTTTGTGTTAAATCATTCGGTGGTAGGCGACCTTTCGCCGAAAAGCCGCGTCGGCGATGTTTCAGGCGAAACATCGCCGACCTTTGAAACAGACAACATCTTTTTAGCAAACGGCACGGTTTCTTCGTCAAAAACAATTTTGGTCGGATTGTGATAAATAAAATTTTGCGTAGTGATTTTGAAGTTAAAGAGTGAAAGAAAGTAGGAGATGGTAATGATTTGTTTTCCGAAATTTCTTTTAAATCAATATTCAGAAAAAGCAAAACTACTCTCCATAGAATATCAAATCATCCGCAATTAACAAGTTGATTGATTCTATTTATTTATCCCATTTGTCCCTAATGTCCCTAATAATAAAAATTCTCCGCTGGGCAATGGGGCAATGGGGCAATGGGGCAATGGGATAATAGGGACATATAGGGACAAATGCGACAATATATTTAGAATTTACTTTGAGTAATTGATCTTGACCTTATGGGATCAATTTCGTATTCTCCTTAAAGCAATTTTTTTTTCAATTTTTCTCTATTTTTCTCTATTACTTACACCAGTGCTTCGTGCTATAGAACTTGCCGGATTTAAGAGTTTCGCGGATCGTACCCGCTTGGAATTCGAAGACGGAGTCTCTGCAATTGTCGGACCCAATGGATCGGGAAAATCGAATATTGTCGACGCCATTAAATGGGTTCTTGGCGAGCAGAGCATGAAGAAACTGCGCAGTAATGAAGCCACTGATGTTATTTTCAACGGCAGCGCCGACCGTCCGCCCATGAGTTCCGCCGAAGTAACGTTGACCTTCGACAACTCAAAGAAAATTTTCAGTCTCGACACTCCCGAAGTTCATATTACGCGGCGCGTTTACCGAAGCGGCGAAGGGGAATATCTCATCAACCGTCAGGCAACCCGATTAAAAGACATCAAAGATTTACTCAGCGGAACCGGTCTCGGAACACAAGCCTACAGTATTATCGAACAAGGTCGGGTTGAATCGTTGTTGCAAAGCACGGCAGTTCAACGTCGAGGCATTTTCGAGGAAGCCGCCGGTATCAGCCGGTTTAACGCCAAAAAACTGGAAGTACAGCGTCGGTTGGAACGGGTTGAGCAAAATCTGGTACGCTTAGCCGATATTGTTTCCGAAGTCGATCATCAACTCCGCTCCGCACGGAATCAGGCGGGAAAAGCACAACTTTATCGTCAATACACCCAACGGCTTCAGGAATTACGGATTCAATCCGGTTTGATCGATTATCGTCAACGCTTTGCGAAGTGTGAAGAACTTCAAACCGAAACCGATCACTTAAACCAAGTCGTCAATACGTTTTCCGCCGAACTCGAAGACCAAGAAAAGAATCTGAATAATTTTGTTACCGAGATAGAACAAATCGATCTGGTAATTCGCCGTTTTGAAGGCGAAATGGCAACCACACGGGAACGCATCGCCGGTGAAGAATCGACGATTGAACTTCAAGCCGCTCAAGCCGAAGAGTTGGAAACGGAGATTATCCATCACGGACGGCAACTCATCGAACTCAATGTCCGAAGCGTCGATATTGAAGAGATGATGCATAAAACAAACGACGATATCCGAAAAGCAAAACGTTCCACCGCCGATATTACGGAATCGTATCAGAAACTTATCCGGCAAGGCGATGAACTGGCTTGGTTTTGTAAAGAAAAACAAGAGGAAAAAGATACGGTTCACAAGGAAATTGAAACAAAAAACAAGCAAAACGCGAAACTGGCAGGTTCTATTAGCGGTTTGGAATCCCGGCTCGCAACGCTCGAACACAGCAAAGAACAAAATACAATCCGGTTGGAAAAACTTAATGAGCAAAACCTGGAACTCGAACAACACTGTAATTCACTTCGCAACACGGTTGAAAATTTAGAAGATTCCGTCCGGCAAAAACAAATCCAACTCGAAGAAACCAGACAACGTAAAAATTCCCGTGTTCAGCAATTAACGCAATTAACACAGGAATTGTCGGATCAAAAACAAAAACAAAGCGGAATGCGTGAACGAATTTCCGTACTCGAAGAACTAATCCGCAAAAATGAAGGACTTAATCCCGGAGTTAAAGAGGTGCTGCAGCAATCGCACAATCCGCAAAGTCCGTTCCGGCATGTTTTCGGACTTGTCGCCGATTTGTTACGTGTTGATGTCGAAGCCGCTTCGCTCATTGAACTGGCTTTAGGGGCAAACGCTCAATATGTTGTTGTTTCGCCTAAAGCGGAACTCTTTCGGCATGTCGAGCGTAACGCACTTCATTTTGCCGGTCGTGTCGGTTTTATCTGGCTTGATCCGTCACAAAAAGAAACGCCGTGGATGAAAGATAAAGGATTTACGGAACGTGCAGGTGTTCTCGGACGCGCGGATCAGTTTGTCAAAGTTGATCCGAAATTTGTCCATCTTGCGCAACGTTTATTGGGGCGAACTTGGATTGTTGAGAATATTACTGTTGCGCGGCAACTGTACAAGGAAAGCGATGACCGAACAAATTTTCTAACCGTTTCCGGTGAACTGTTAACGCCGGACGGAGCCTTGATTGTCGGACCGCCGAATACTTCGTCCGGTTTGATTACGCGGCGGAGTGAACTTCGGACTCTTAGCGAACAAATGAATATGCTGGATGCGGATGTTGCGGAAAAAGAGATCGCGGTTGCTGTTGCCAAAGAACGTGTCGCCGGCGACGAAACCGACGTCGAGGAGGAAACGCGGAAACATCAAAAAACAGTTACGGAATACGATACGCAACGTTTAAAACTTTCCGCCGCTGAAGAACGTATTCGACAAGGATTGGAACAGATTCAACATTTCCGCACCGAAATTGAAAAACTTGATACGCAAATTCACCGTGCGTCGGAAGAATTGGAACAAACGAAATTGTTGCGCGAAGAACTGAATGAACAATTAGCGGCGTTGGAGATTCGGCAGATTGAATCGAAACAACAACTCGAAGAGTCGGAATTACATTACGCCGAACACCAACGGAAAACAACCAATACAAAAATTGAATTAGCCAAAAGTGAAGAGCGGTTGGATTTTCTCAAGGAACGTGTTCGGCAATTTGAAGACCACCTGCAAGAACGCCAAAATATGTTGGCGGAACATCAACGCCGTTGCCAATCACTCAAAGAACGCCGTGAAGGGATTCTGTTGGCGATTCTCCGTATTGAATCATGTCTGGCAACATTGTATCTCAAAAAGGAAGCGACAACCCGCGATGCCGCCGGTTCATACCATACCCGACAGGAATTGAGTGTTAAACGAACAAAATCTCGGACGGAACTGAAACGATTACAGCATGAACTCCAAAAAACCAGAACAAAAGCTCACTCCAAACAACTCGAACTTGAACGTTGTCTTCAAGAACAAAAAACCCTCATCGACCGAATGCAAGAAGATTACGGTATTGATATTACAGAAATCAGTTTCCAAACCTTTGATGAAAATGAAAACAAAAACGAAACAATTTCTTCCGAACTGCCTGCGGATGAACAAAAACATTCTACCGATGAACAATCTACCGACGAACATTCTACGGAAGAGCAATCAACCGACGAACTTTCTGCCGACGAACAATCCGCCGATAAAAATTTTGTTACAGAACGATCTGCTGATGAACTTCCCGACGATCAACCGCTTCCGCCGTCGAAGGATTATCAAAAGGAGATCGAAGATTTACGTACAAAATTGCAGCGGCTCGGCAATGTCAATCTTGAAGCGATTGAAACGCTGGAAAACTTGGAAACTCGTTACAC
>JAIRLW010000477.1 GCA_031259095.1 Planctomycetaceae bacterium
ATCGATTTCGGTCGATTTTAGTTTGTGAAGAAATAAGTTTTGGGAACCTCTAAAAATTCATTTTTGTCACAGAGTTTTAAATTCAAAATTTATTCGTCTCTATTGTCTCATTTATCCCTAATGTCCCTTTTTATAAGGACTTTAGGGACAAAAAGGACATTAGGGACAAATGATTTTTTATAAAACTTTGTGGTCAAAAAACGAATTATTAGAGATTCCCGATTGTTTTTTTATGTTCCTTTTATTCATCACCATTTTATTCAAATTATTCAAAAACATTGAGAGGAAATGATGTTAAACGAAAAGATAAAACAGGTTTTTAAAAGGAAAACGGTATCGTCGATTTCGGTCGATCAAAAAACGAGTTTTTAGAAGTTCCTTAGTGTTTATGAACAATTAGTTTATTTTAGTTTGTTTGTGTTTTTGGCGGAGATTGTAATACGGATGCGCCGGGCGTTACGGTTTTGATATTTGGGTTCAGACCGATTTTAATATCGCCGACGGCAACCTGAATCAATTGCAAGACGAACACCATTTTGTCCGTATCTTTCCAATATTCGTCGTAATGTCCAAACGCCGAATACAACACCCGACCTTTTCCCTCCGCACGTCCCCAAACAATCGGACACGGCGGACGACGATACATTTCGCCTTTCATTCCTTCCGTTTCCAAAACAGCGAAGACATGAATATCGTCACTGAAATTTTTGTGAACATACCATTCGTCGAACATACGGAAATTTCCGTTTTTTGCCGACAGCCACGCAAACGGCGACGGTTGAACAACGGAAATTGTTGTTTCTTGCGAGGGACCGTGAATCGTAAATTCGGCTCCGAGTAATTTGGTAAATTCTGTAATTTTATCTTTTGGAGAATTTTCGTAAATATTACCGCCGACACGGTTTGAATCGGTGGTTGGGTGGAAGCCGACGAATCCCTTACCGTTACGGATTGTGTTCAACAGATTTTTCCAACCTGTTTCTGTAAGCGCCCATTCGGGATGTTCTTTTGTGCCTTTGGCAAGTTCTCCGCTTGTCTGAAACACAAAAGCGTCGTAAGAATCGAGATTGCCGTCGAACACGGAACCATCTTTGGTACAAACAACCTCAATTCCTGCCGTTTTACAGACGTTGCTTATTGCGGCGTCGGAAACAGACGGTTTACCGTTAACCGACTTTACGGTCGAATGTTCATAACCGGCGGAATTGGAAAAATACAATATTTTTCGCGTTGTTTCCGCTGCTTCTCCCCCAAGCACGGTAACGGATACTAGGAGCAGACAACTAATCAACGTAATGATTTTTTTCATGGTTTGATTCCTGATGGCGAGGGGTTAGACTTAGACGAATTTTCGCAGATGTTCGATACTTCGCGCCGCCTGTTCGACCGTTCCGCATTCGACACTGAACACAATATCTTTCGGAAGCGTTTTACAAATGGCGACAACTTTTTCCCAATCAATCACGCCGTCGCCGCAGGCACAGCCGACTGGAGTTCCGGTAACCGCGCCGCGTTCTGCGTCGGATTGTTGAATGGAAATATCTTTAGCGTGCAGGTGAACCAGTTTAGTTTTGATTTTTTCAAGCCAAAGGTAAGGGTCTTGACCGGCGAGGTAGGAATTGCCGGTATCGAAATTCGCGCCGACAGCGGACGATCCGGCGAGACCGATAATTTTGTCGTAGAGTTCGGGTTTTACCGTATATTGCTGATGCGGTTCAATCCCGATTTTAATTCCGCGCGGTTCGGCGACCAGCGATGCTTCTTTCAAAACATATTTCATAAACGCGAAATCTTCGTCCTGTGTTGACCAAAATTGTTTGGGACCTTCGTCGGTACAAACAACGCCTGCGCCGATTTCTGCGGCAAAACGAACAGCTTGTTTGAGATAATCGGTTGAAGCGTCTGGTTTGCACAGCGGACAATGTGCGGACAGCGCGGACGCTTTTATTTTATATTTTTCGCATTCGCGGCGAATCCGATACGGGTCGTCCCACATCGACACGCTGTGAAAATACCCGGCTTCGCTGAGTAGTTCCCGTCCCCAATGCACCATTGGTTCAACGAATTGATAACCGAGTTCCGCTGCTTTTGCCACTCCCCATTCAAATGGTTTGTCTTCGGAACGAATGTACTCCATATTAACGCCAAGCAAGATTTTTCCCATAAAATAGGTCTCCTAATTAATTAATGAATTAATAAAAATGGTTTTGTTTTTGAGTTAGTTTTGCAATTCACCGTAAATCGGACACGATTACTGAATTTTTTCAGAGGTGAGGTATGTATTTTACACGAAAACAAAATGGTTGTCGTTTAAAATTTATTACGTGTAAAATTTTATACATCTTTTTCAAAAGTCCTGAAAATCGAAAGCAGAAAAAAAGATTATTTGTCCCAAGAGTTTTTTATTGAAGGATTATTGACGAATAGTCCCTTCTGTCCCATTAGTCTCCATTGTCTCTAATGTCTCACTTTTTAGAGACATTAGGGACAATGGGACAAAGAATTCTGTGATTAACAAATGTTTAGAGATTCCCCAATCTTATTCCAACGTTGGTTTAACATGTTGACCGTTACGTTGTGCTTCGAGCGTTTCGAGTTCAAATGCGCCGTAAAAGTCGGC
>JAIRLW010000511.1 GCA_031259095.1 Planctomycetaceae bacterium
GGAGAGTATCGCAAGCGGTCGTTTAATTGCCGCTGTCGGAATAACGCTTGCGATACTCTCCGCGATCAACTCTCCGCTCTCCGCTAAAAATTCTGTATTTTATGCGTTTCTTGATCCCTTTTTTTATTGGCTTTATTGTCATAGTTGTTTTTCCGGTTTCCGGTCAAGACCTTGATCCTAATGAAGTTCGTTTGGCGATGGAGCAAGGGGTTCTGTTTTTGAAACGGACTCAGAAATCGCACGGTAATTGGGATGAACACGCTTCCGGCGGGGAACGTTGCGGGGCAACGGCGTTGGCGATTCTTGCGATGGTGAGTTGCGGCGTTCCCAAAAACGATCCGGCAATTCAACGCGGTATGAAATATCTCCGATTGTTTCCCGGTAAAGAAGCGGGCAGAAATTATTCTATTTCACTCCAAACGATGGCGTTTTGTCTTGTCGATCCTGAGCGGGACAGACTGCTTATCCGCAACAATGTTGCCCTTCTTGAGCGTAACCAGATTCGCGGCAACAGCGAACACAATGGCGGTTGGTACTACACCCCTTGGGAAAGCGGAAACGGAAGCAGTGATTTATCCAATTCACAATTTTCCATTCTTGCTCTTTACGAAGCGGAACGTCTTGGTATTTCCGCCAAAACCGACACCTGGTTACGTGCGCAACGGTATTGGGAACAGGCGCAGAATCCGAACGATGCGTGGGGTTACAATCCACGAGCCGGCGGCGGAAGCAGTGATACGCGCGGCAGTATGAGTTGCGCCGGAATCGCCAGCCTGATTATCACTTCCGGCATCTTGGATACCGGAACCGCGTCGGTTCGCGGCGATAAAATTTTTTGTTTTCAGCAATCGAATCACCATGCCGCGTTGAAAATCAAAAAAGGGCTCGCATGGTTGGCTGCCAATTTCAGTGTTTCACAGAATCCGCATGTCGGGAACTGGCTTTATTATTATCTTTATGCACTGGAACGTGTTGGGCGGATGACAAATCAACGTTTTATCGGTCAACATGATTGGTATCGTGAAGGCGCAGACAAAATTCTCCGTTTACGCGATCCCATTGACGGCGCATGGCGCGGTCAGGGAACCGGCGATACCTCCTCAACCGCATTTGCGTTGCTTTTTCTTTCCAAAGGACGGCGGCCCGTTTTGATGTCGAAAATCCAATACGGCGAAACCGATTCATGGAATCTTCACCCAAACGATGTTCACAAATTGACCATGTTTACCGAATCACGTTGGAACATTGATTTGACGTGGCAGATTATCAACATTCAAGCCGCCGCTGTTGATCATCTTTTGCAATCGCCGGTGTTGTATTTTTCCGGCGATCATACGCCGTTGCAGCAAGACGACACCGAAACCGCACGTTTAGCGTCAAAACTTCGGGATTATATTGATCAGGGCGGTTTTATCATTGCCGAAGCCCAGTCAAACGATAAAACATTCGATCACGGTTTTCGGGAATTAATGAGACAAGTTTTTCCTGAACCGGATTATGAACTTGCGTTGCTGGAACGTTCCCACCCGATCTGGACTGCGGAAATTCCAATTGAACCGGCACAACTTCGTCCGATTGAAGGAATCAATTTTGGTTGCCGGACGAGTGTGGTTTACATTCCGCCGTTCAAAGACGCGCAAACAAATCAACCTAAACCGTCCTTGTCTTGTCTTTGGGAAGTTTCCCGAATTTTTGATCGCGGCGAACCATATCCGGAAACGGTTCAGCGGCAGGTTGACGCCGGTCTTGGAATTGGATTAAACATTTTGGCGTATGCAACGAATCGGGAGTTGAAATTCAAGGATCAAATCGCGGAGTCGGTAACCAAAAAAGTTTCGGCAACTGATTCACGGCGCGGCAAGATATTTCTAACGTTTTTGGATACCGGCAGTGCAATGAATCCGGCTCCGCACGCCCCGCTTAACTTGTTATTCTGGTTAGAAGCGAATCTCGGATTACCGATTGTCCCGCAAATCGACTCGGTAAATCCCGCAAGTGAAAATCTCTACGAACATCCGATCCTTTTCATGCACGGACGAACCGCGTTTCAGTTTTCAGCGAAACAACGCGACAATCTGAAAGAACATCTGAAACGCGGCGGATTTTTGTTTGTCAATGCGATTTGTTCCGCGAAAGCATTTACGGATTCCTTTCACCGGGAAATGCAAACGATATTCCCAACGGCGACATTTCAAGCGATTCCGTTGGATGATCCATTATTTTCGGACGAATATGGCGGGTTTAAGATTACAACGTTGGACGTCCGCTTGCCGGAACAGTCTCCGGGGCGTAAAATCGTGGCTCCGGTTCGGCAGGAAGAACCAAAACTCTATGGTCTGAAATTTGATGAAGAAAATCGTTGGGCGGTTATTTTTTCGCCCTATGATGTGAGTTGTGCTTTGGAAAAAGCCAACTCGTTAGAATGTCGCGGATATACCCAAGATTCCGCAATACAATTATCTGTCAACATCTTATTGTACGCTCTGGAACATTGGTAACATGTTTTACGAGAACATGCTGAATAGAAGGGTTATTTGTCCCATTTTTGTCTTTATTGTAATAATATCGATTTCCAAAGAAAAATTGACAACATCACATCCAATTGTTGACAATTCCCAGCATGAACCAACCATTAAATCAATGCTGTTGTTTCGGGATAATTGAACATTAAGTTAAAATTCTGAACTGCCGCGCCCGACGCGCCTTTAATCAAGTTATCGATTGCCGAAACGGTAATAATCCGATTCCCGACAACACGCACTGTAATATGAACAAAATTTGTTCCCGAAACATCCTTTGTTGACGGAAGATGTTCAACAATTTTGACAAACGGTTCGTTTCGATAAAAATGACGCAACGTTGCAAGTAATTCGTTTTGCACAACAGGGCGTAACGGTTTTGAATAAATGGTTGACAAAATACCGCGATCCATCGGCGTTAGATGAGGTGTGAAAATGACGGTTGTTTTTTGACCGGTTGCGGTTGTAATAATCTGTTCAATTTCCGGCGTGTGACGATGCGTTCCGACGCTATAAGGCGAGATACTTTCGTTACATTCAGGATAAAGCGTCGAAAGTTTCGGTTTTCGTCCTGCACCGGAAACGCCGCTTTTTGAATCAATAATAATATCCGACGGTTCAATAAAACCGGTTTTGATGAGCGGCGTTAATGGGAGAATTGCCGAAGTCGGATAGCAGCCGGGATTCGCAACCAGATTCACGCCGACAATCTGATTCCGAAACAGTTCAGGCAAACCGTAAGGTACTTTGCCGAGCCGGTCAGGATCAGGATGTTTTTCGGCATACCACGTTTCAAAAATCTCAGCCGTGTCAAGCCGGTAATCAGCGCTCAGATCAATTACTTTGATTCCGTAACTTAATAATTCCGGTACAATTTTTGCCGACGCCGTATGCGGCAGGCAACTAAACACGCATTCCGACCGGTTCGCAATTTCTTTTGGTAAAAGATTTTCGAGTGATAAATCAAGCCGTCCCGACAACGAAGGATGTACCGTTCCGACAGAACGTGTGTCCTCACGGCTTGTCAACGCCGTAATTACCGCATTCGGATGTCGTAACAAAATTTTAATAAGTTCCAACGCCGTGTAGCCTGTCGCTCCAAGAATCGCAATTGTTGTCATAATCGTTTTATAAAATATGAAAGAGAATCTCTAAAAATATTTTTCCTAAACACAAATTTGATTTATGATTTATATGATTTAAAATTATTTGTCCCCTTTGTCCGTAACGGTTTCTTTTATTTTTTACCACCAAGTCCCCAGGGATCACAGATCGGGAATTTTTTTAACATTTTCTTTTTGATCAGAAAGATAATCATAACTTAAAAATAATACTTGTAATTATTCATCGTAATTTTTCCCTAATGAATTTTCACCACAAAAAGCACGAAGAGACACGAAAATGATGGTTCTCATTTTTTCGTGAACATTCGCGGGTTTCGTGGTAAACATAAGAAAATAAGGTTGCGTGAAACGATGGCGATACGGTCATGGTAAATGC
>JAIRLW010000569.1 GCA_031259095.1 Planctomycetaceae bacterium
ACGATCACCGTAACAATGAGCGCAACACCAAGCGACATTGAAAACGCCGTCAAAATAGACGACAATGAACGAAATTGAATACTTCGAAACGCAATTTTCCAAAGCGGCATTGTTGTAATTCCTCCTTAATTAGTTCAAAATAATACCTCAAACAAAAAAATAAAAACACATAATTTCTAATCATTGTAATAGAGAAATAGTAAAAGTCAATTCAGATCAGATTCGGAAAATTTCGTCGAATCGCAGAATTTTTATGAAAGATTATTTTTCCCATTAGCCGCTATTGTTTCCATCGTCCCTATTGTCCCTTAACCTCAATTTTGTCCCTTAACCTCAATTTTAGGGACAGAAGGGACATTAGGGAAAAATAGGATAAATTGTGGGAAAATCGGCGGATAATAATTTTGTAGTTCTGTGGTTTTACGCCTTGCGGATTGGTGTTTTCGGTGTACAATGAGGTAATTCAATCGCTGTTTTGGTTTGGCGATTTTCCGCTTTTCACAATTAACAGATACTTAAATCATGCCATACGAACGATTTACCGATAGGGCTCGCAAAGTAATGCAACTCGCCAATCAGGAAGCTCAACGGTTCAATCATGAATATATCGGAACCGAACACCTCTTACTCGGTCTCATCAAAGAAGGAAGCGGTGTTGCCGCAAACGTTCTGAAAAATCTCGATATCGATCTACGTAAAATCCGGCACGAAGTCGAAAAATTGGTTCGTAGCGGTCCCGATCTCGTGACAATGGGACGGTTGCCGCAAACTCCGCGTGCGAAAAAAGTTATCGAATATTCTATGGAGGAAGCCCGAAATCTCAATCATAACTATGTCGGAACCGAACACCTGTTACTTGGGCTGTTGCGGGAACAGGAAGGAGTTGCCGCTCAGGTTTTGATGAATCTTGGGTTGAGATTGGACGAAGTTCGACGTGAAGTTCTGAATCTTTTGGGGCATGGAATTGATCCAAGCGATATGGGACGCGGATTTGACTCAATCGGAATGAGTTATGATCACGAACATCCGCAACGGAATGGAAAATCTAAAACTCCGGCTCTCGACAGTTTTGGGCGTGATCTGACCGAGTTGGCACGCCAGAAAAAACTTGACCCCGTCATCGGACGCGATAAAGAAATCGAACGTACCATGCAAATTCTGAGTCGCCGGACGAAAAATAATCCGGTTTTACTCGGTGAAGCCGGTGTCGGGAAAACGGCAATCGCTGAAGGACTTGCCCAAATGATTGTCGAAGGGCATGTACCGGATTTATTGCAAAATCATCGTATTGTCGCGCTTGACTTGGCAATGATGGTTGCCGGAACAAAATATCGCGGTCAGTTTGAAGAACGTATCAAAGCGTTGATGAATGAAGTCAAACGGTTTCGACGGATTATTTTGTTCGTTGACGAACTTCATACGTTGGTTGGCGCAGGCGGCGCGGAAGGCGCAATTGACGCTTCCAATGTGCTAAAACCGGCGTTGAGCCGCGGTGAAATTCAGTGTATCGGCGCAACAACCTTAGATGAATATCGAAAATATATCGAAAAAGACAGCGCATTGGATCGGCGTTTCCAAATTGTCATGGTCGAACCGCCCAATCAGGAAGAAACAATCGCCATTCTCAAAGGTTTGCGTGACCGTTACGAAAAACATCATCATGTTAAAATTACCGATGAGGCAATTCAATCCGCCGTCGAACTCTCAACCCGATATATTACCGGACGTTGTTTACCGGATAAAGCCATTGATGTGATTGATGAATCCGGTGCGCGTGTCCATCTCAAATCGATGACCTCTCCGGCGTCGCTCAAAGAACTCGACGAACAACTCGAAAAATTGAGCAAAGAAAAAGAAGCCGCCGTCGGCAATCAGAATTTTGAAAAAGCGTTGGTTCTGCGCGACGAAATTGACAGCATTTCCCGAAAGAAAAAGGAAGCATTGGAAAAAATGAAGGAAAATGTCGGACTTGTTGACGAACAGGTTATTGCAGAAGTTGTTTCCAAAATGACCGGTATTCCGCTAACTCGTATGACCACCGAAGATACCAAACGACTTATGGAAATGGAGTCGGAATTGCACAAACGTGTTATCAGTCAGGACGAAGCGATTAAAGCGATTTCAAAAGCGGTTCGCCGAAGCCGAAGCGGTCTCAAAGACCCAAAACGTCCAACCGGAGCGTTCATTTTTGCCGGACCAACCGGTGTTGGTAAAACGTTATTGGCAAAGGCTTTGACGGAATTTATGTTTGGTAATGAAGATTCGTTGATTCAACTTGATATGAGCGAATATATGGAAAAACACAATGTCAGTCGGTTAGTCGGCGCGCCTCCGGGATACGTGGGTTACGAAGAAGGCGGGCAATTGACTGAAAAAATCCGGCGGCGTCCTTATTCAGTGGTGTTGTTGGACGAAATCGAAAAAGCGCATCCCGACGTGTTCAATATGATGTTACAAATCATGGAAGAAGGACGTTTGACCGACAGCTTCGGCAGAAATATTGATTTCCGCAACACAATCCTGATTATGACCACTAACGC
>JAIRLW010000614.1 GCA_031259095.1 Planctomycetaceae bacterium
GCGGCGGGCTGGCTTATGTTGCCCTTTCAGGGCGAATACTTTTTTAACCTCAAACAAAAATTCCGCTGATAGATTACGCCTCTTTTATATTAGTGCAAAAGTACGTGTAATATTAAAAATCCTTAATTTACAGTGTTTAATTTCTGTACTTTTAGGAAAGTACAGATTCAGTTCTCTGCGGTTAATAAAACAGACAATTACGTTTCATTGTTTCATTATTTTAAATTCGTGCAACACCGCTGATTTTTGCGGCTTGGGCAACCGCTTGAGCAACCGCTTGAGCAACACCATGATCAAGCGGACTGGGAATAATGTATTCAGGACTTAACTCTTTTTCTGAAATACGATTCGCAATCGCTTTCGCGGCGGCGATTTTCATTTCATCGTTAATATCGCTTGCCCGAACATCCAGTGCGCCGCGAAAAATGCCCGGAAACGCAAGAACATTGTTGATCTGATTGGGAAAATCACTCCGGCCGGTTCCCACAACCGCAACCCCAACCCCTTTCGCTTTTTCCGGCATTATTTCCGGTACAGGATTAGCCATCGCAAAAATAATCGGATTTTTGTTCATACTTTTGACCATCGATTCAGTTACACAATTCGGCGCAGAAACACCGATAAAAACATCCGCGCCGCAAAGAACATCGGCTAAAGAACCTTTTTTACTTTGCCGATTAGTCATTTCCGCCATTTCGGTTTTTTCTGAATTTAAGCTGCCGCGTCCCTGATAAATCGCTCCTTGACGGTCACAAAGAACAACCTCTTGAAGTCCCAATGAAATCAAAAGCCGAATAATCGCAATACCGGCGGCTCCGGCGCCGCTGGTTACAACTGTAATATTTTCCAACTTTTTACCTGTAATTTTAAGTGCGTTAAACATCGCCGCCAACGTAACAACCGCCGTACCGTGTTGGTCGTCATGAAAAACGGGAATATCGCAACATGCTTTTAATTTTCGTTCAATTTCAAAACACCGCGGCGCAGCAATATCTTCGAGATTGATTCCGCCGAAACTGCCGGCAAGTAATTGAACGGTTCGGACAATTTCATCAACATTTTTGGAACGAATACAAAGCGGAACCGCATCGACATTGCCAAATGTTTTGAACAACGCGCATTTTCCTTCCATAACCGGCATTCCCGCTTCGGGACCAATATCGCCGAGTCCCAAAACCGCCGTGCCGTCAGTGACAACCGCAACAAGATTACCGCGCCGCGTTAAATCGTAACTCTTATTGACCTCTTGATGAATTGCCAGACAAGGTTCGGCAACTCCGGGCGTGTAAGCAAGCGATAAATCATCGCGGTTGTCAAGCGGAACACGGCAAACAACCTCGATTTTTCCCTTCCATTCGTAATGTTTCCTGAGTGATTCTGTTGCGTAATTCATAAAATTAAAATAAGGTTTCTCCTTGACAATTAAAGGATCATTTTTTATCAACAGAATCCGCAGATTACGCAGAATCCGCAGATGAACGCAGATGAACTCAAGCGAATTTCTGTAATTTTCTGCGTAAATCTGCATAATCTGCGGACTATTTTTGTACCGATTTATTTTTCGTAGCCGTATCGTTCAAAATAATGTTGCCAACGGTTGGCGATTTGTTCTTTCATTTCCGTACTGAGATTGAACTTATTTTTTTGATACGATTTTTGAGTTGCGGCAAATTGTTCTAAAACCGGTTGAACTGTTTCAAATTCTCCAAGTTGGAGACATTGATAAATTTTTTCCAGTGTTGCCGTTGGATTGCCGGTCAACTCCTCATAAGCAATCTCACAAAATTGGTTCGGATGGAAAAGTTTCAAATCCGCATCAAGCGATTCATACATTGTATTAAGCGTATCAAAAATATAATCCTCTAAACCTCTGCCTTTAGGCCGCTGAGCTCCTTCATCACGGGCAAGCCGCATCCAAAGATTATACGTTGACGGAAAAATCGAATACGGATGACGATGAATATGAATAAATTTCGCATCAGGATATTGTTTCAAAATTGTTCTGATTCTTCCGGTATGCGGCGGCGATTTCAAAACAATCCGTTTGTTCGGCGATAAATACGTCAACGATTTCAGAAATAAGTCAAGCCCTTCGAGCCACTCACAACGTTGTTCCTCCGAAAGATCATGAAGCGTCAGATATTCCGTATCGATAATAGTTGGATTATTCGGAAAAATGATGTTACGGTATGGCGAAGGCAATCCCATTGAAGTCAGCGCAAATTCATCTTCCTGCGGGCGGTCCAATCCGGCAGCCATGTTATCAACCGGACGTTTTTTCGGCATCAACAACGCTGCAATCGGACGAAGAATGTAACGTGATAAAATAAAATGTTCAGGAACAAAACACGCATACGTGTCCGCAAATGTAAAACGCGGATCGTGAATCAGATATTCGTGTAACAATGTTGTGCCGGAACGCCAATGTCCGATAATAAAAATAGGGTCTCCGGCAAGTTTCGTTTGACGTATTCTTTTGCCGTAAAAGATTTTTTGTATTGCTGCGCAGGGCGAATTAAACAAAACCGCCATTCCGGTTACAATAAGAACCATGCCCCAGCGTATCGGAGCAATCTGAAACCGTCCGCTTTTTAGTAACAGTAACCAAGCGCGGATTGTCATCCCGTTCCAAAAACGCGGATACCAAAAACGATCCGTATAACCGCCGACGTCATTTTTCGTAGCAGAAGAAAACATCAATAAAAAAATTTGTTAGGAAGTAAAAAAAGTAATGATACTTATTTTAACTTTAAAATTCGATTTGTGTGTGTTTACGAGTTCTTGTGTTCTTTGTGAAAATTTTTGTATCCCTTGTGTTTAAAATTGACTGACATTGGAAATTTTTTAACACAAAAGACACAAAGTTTTTCCTAATATTCACAGGCTGGTTGTTCATTTAGTTAAATTTTTTTGAGTAATATCTCAGTGGAATTTTTGTTTTAGGTTAAAAAAGTATTTGCCCTGAAAGGGCAATAGGATTATAGCCTACCCCAACGGGGTAGGTTCAAGTCATCACAACACCAAAGCCCTGAAAGGGCGTCAGGATTATAAACAATTTGTCATTTAATCATTTTCCCGTTGCCCTTTCAGGGCGTTGGGTTGGCGGGGAACTTAAACCCGCCCCGTTGGGGCGGGCTATTCAGTAAAAAATCCAGACGCCCCTATCGGGGCTAATATAAAAAATAAAAATTCCACTGAT
>JAIRLW010000045.1 GCA_031259095.1 Planctomycetaceae bacterium
TCGAAAACCAAATCACCAAACACGGAACAGAATTTTATCGAAAAGCCGTTTAACTCAAAGACAACATATTTCAATATATTCTGTCACAAAATTATATTGAATCGAATATTGAAAAAAATTATATGCTTCCCAATCGATACAAAAATTCTGTTGATGACAAAATTATTCATGAAAAAATTGATGTTGCTCTCAACAACAAAATTCCTCCGGCGTTAAATACGAAAATTAAACGTAAACAAAACGGTATTTTCAACACGGGAAAACAAATTACTTCATACATTATTGAGAAAACTCTTGGCAAATTATGTATGGAAAAAAAGTCGGAACTTGGTTTGGACAACGAGGAAGCGTTTGAACCGATAGAATCCAATGTTAAAGCAAACAATAAATCCAACGGTAAATCAAACGGGAAAAAGCAAAAAAATGTTACAGTGAATCCGATACTTAAAAAATTGGACGAATACCGTCAATGGCTTTTATCGCTTTCGGTTTGTGATCCGGCGTGCGGCAGCGGAGCGTTTTTGAATGCGGCGTTGGATTTTTTGAAAAAGGAACATCTTTTTATTGACCGAATAACCGCACAAATTTTAGGTCATTCGATGATCTTTTCCGAGTACGAACAATCAATTCTGGAAAACAACCTTTTTGGTGTTGATATTAATGAGGAAAGTGTTGAGATTACAAAATTAGCGTTATGGTTACGCACGGCAAAACCGAATCGTAAACTCAATTTTCTCGATGCGAATATCAAATGCGGCAACTCACTAATTTCCGATCCGGCTGTTGACCCCGATAAAGCATTTGACTGGCACAAAGAATTTCCGCACATTTTCAAAAACGGCGGTTTCGATGTTGTGGTCGGCAATCCGCCGTATGTTGATTCGGAAACAATGGTCAAATTCAAACCGAAAGAACGTCAAATATTATCGAAACTTTATTCAACGGCAACAGGAAATTGGGATTTATTTGTCATATTTATTGAAAGAGCAACACAACTTGTCAGGAAACGGGGAATGGTTTCGATGATTGTTCCCAATAAACTTATTGCATCAAAATATTCGGTTGATGTTCGTCAATTGTTAGTTAGTAAAAATTTGCTGAATATTACGGACTATTCCAAAGTAAAAGTTTTTGAAAATGCTGATGTTTATCCGTGTATATTTGTTCTCGAAAATGACAATACTTGCGGTAAAGTAATGGTCAGCCGAAAGAGTTCGCCGGAGAATGTTTATTGTACGAATATTGTCGATTTAAAAATCTTAAAAAACGAATCTTATTGGGACAAGTTTTTTGTATCATCACAGGAAAGTTTATTATTGCAAAAAATCTCTCAATTTACAAAATTACGAAAATATTTACCTAATATTTATGGCGCTGCCACTGTTGCGGAAGCCTATCTTATGAAGGAAAAAATGATCGAATACGATCATCAGAGCCAACCTTATAAACGTTTCGTAAATACCGGCACAATTGATCGATACATGAATTGGTGGAATTATCGCAAAACGCAATACATCAAAGACCAATATACGGCGCCGGTTATTTTCGATGAAGCCATTAAAACAATTAATATAACCCGGTATAACCAGTCTGCATCTCCAAAGATTATTGTTGCGGGAATGTCTTTGTCGCCCGAAGCTTTCTATGATAATGGCGACTACATTGCCGGAAAATCGACAACAATTATTCAGGGAAAAGAAAAGATATTAAAGTTTGTACTAACTATTCTAAACAGTAAACTTATTGCATTCTGGTTTTCTCACTCATTCAGTTCAATAGCCATGTCGGGCGGTTATGCCAATATTGGAGTCAATGAATTATCGATGGTTCCGATTTGCGATACGCCGCATAAACAACCCTTTATCAAATTCGCAGACCAGATACAATCGTTACATGAAAAAATCAAATCGTTACGTCGATCTTTTTTTGAACGTTTAACAGACAATTTTGGTAACGTAAAAATTGCCAAACCGCTTGCTCAATTTGAACACTTGGAATTTAAACGGATTCTTACAGAATTGAAAAAACAAAAAATTATAATTTCATTGAATAAACAATCTGAATGGAAAGATTTTTTTACAAATGGTCAGATTCAATGCCGTAACATTATAAAACAAATTGAAGAAACGGATCAGCAAATTGATCAATTAGTTTACGAATTATACGGATTGAACGAAGAGGAAATTAAAATTGTTAAAAAGGTGAGAACCTCAATCATTCAAAATTCACAAGAGGTAGGCGATATTTCGCGGAAACATCGCTTATCTGATATTGCTACGGACTGCTTTGATTGTTGTTGATTTTTACCCAATCCGTTGGGGCGTAAGAAAAATACCGTCCCATGTTACTTGAACGATTTAATTCATTTATTGATTCAATTATTTTTTTAATAACAATTATTTATGAATATTTTAGTTACTGGCGGTGCGGGTTATATTGGTTCTCATGCGGTTCGCCAATTACTTGCAGCCGGACATGTTCCGGTTGTTTTAGACAATTTGAGTTACGGACATCGTGATGCGATTCCGAATCATGTTCCGTTTTATCAGGTTGACTTGAAGGAAACCGACCGGATTGAAAAAATCCTGCGTGAACATCATATTGAAGCGGTGATGCATTTTGCGGCGTTGATCAGTGTCGGCGAATCGGTTCAAAAACCGTTGCTTTATTATCGCAACAATACTGCCGGAGCAATCAGTTTGTTGGAAGCGATGGAACGTGCCGGAGTCAAACGGTTTGTGTTCAGTTCAACCGCCGCAACTTACGGAGAACCCGAAGAAACGCCTATTTTCGAAACAACAAAACAGCAGCCGATCAATCCTTACGGACGTTCAAAATGGTTTGTTGAACAGATATTGCGGGACATTGCCGTTTCGGATTCCAAGTTTGGTTTTGTAGTGTTTCGTTATTTCAATGTTGCCGGCGCGTCCGGCGCCGGAGATATCGGCGAAGACCATCAACCGGAAACACATTTAATTCCGCTTGTTCTTTTTGCTGCCATGAAAAAACGAAACAATATTGTAGTTTTTGGAACAGATTATCCGACGCCGGACGGAACTTGTATTCGGGATTATGTTCATGTCAACGATCTTGTTACGGCTCATATTCTTGGTATTGAAACGCTTTCTGACGGAGATTCGCGGTTTTATAATCTTGGAATTGGTCGCGGTTATTCGGTACGAGAAATTCTTGATACGGCAAAAAAAGTTACCGGCAAGGAAATTCCGACGGTGTTTGGTTCTCGGCGTGAAGGCGATCCGGCGCGGCTTTTTGCTAATTCTGATAAAGTCCAAAAAGAACTGGGATGGCAACCGCAACACACTGATATTGAAGAAGTAATCGCTTCCGCATGGAAATGGCACACCGCTCATCCCAATGGTTACGCGAATCATCAATAGACGGCATTATCAGGTGGGCAACTCTTTCGCCGAAAGGTTGCTGGAATTAGTGAAACATTGGCAATGAGAGTTTCCGATCAGTTGAGTTCTGATTGACGTCCGAACACAGGGGCATAGCCGGTTATCGCTGGCGCGACCTTTCAGCGAAAGGTCGCCTACCATATTTTGGAATTCTCTCTCTGAATTATTGACGTAAACAGTTGTCCCCTAAATTCCACAATAATCTGAAAATTTTTTCGAAAATCTGTTAAAAAAGAAATTTTCTGGATTGACAATTTTTCTAGTTTGTCGTAAAATATGAATTTGATTCGATTGCGATCTGTTTTTTTACCGTTTGTTTGCGGTAAGCGAATCGCAATGATTTCAGTAAAACCTTAGAAAATAAGGAGTATCACGATGAAAAATGTCGTAA
>JAIRLW010000062.1 GCA_031259095.1 Planctomycetaceae bacterium
TAATGTTCAATTATATCGAAACAACCGCTTTGATTTAGTGTTTTGTGTTTTCGTCCCTACGGGACGAGTGTTTTTCATCAATGTCATTGGCTACTACCAATATGTTGTCCCTAGCGGGACAAAAACACGGACATTCATCAGTCACCTACCTGATCGCTACTGAATAGATACAATTTAAGTGTGAACAATGAGAAATGACCTTTTAAAAAAACGTATGATTACTTATATTGTTCGTGATCAATTTCGTCAATTGTGTTTTGCGCTGAAATGTTTTATAACCTGTTCACAATCAATGGTTTAACATCAATCCCTGTTCTTAGCGAACACCAGCGAAATTCCTATAAATAGATAATTTCACGGAGACCATAATTATGATAGATAAAGAACGAATTGCCAAAGCGGTTCGGGAAATTCTTATTGCTGTCGGCGAAAATCCGGATCGGGAAGGTTTACTGGAAACCCCTCGTCGAGTTGCTCAAATGTATGAAGAATTTTTCAGCGGTTTATATGAAGACCCAAGTATTCATCTTCAAAAATTCTTCAAGGAAAATTATAACGAAATGGTTTTAGTTCGGGATATTAGTTTCAATAGTATCTGCGAACATCATTTAATGCCGTTTATGGGACATGTTCATATTGGATATATTCCTGATGGTCGGGTGATTGGTCTTAGTAAACTTGCCCGTGTTGTGGAGGTTATTTCGCATCGTCCGCAAGTTCAGGAGCGTATGACCGAAGATATTGCGGAACTGCTCTATCGTCAACTAAAAGCCAAAGCGGTTGCCGTCGTGGTCGAAGCCGAACACACCTGCATGACTGTTCGCGGTGTGAAAAAACCGGGTGCAACCTGTATCACGTCGGCGTTACGCGGAAGATTTCTCAAAGATTCCTCCAGCCGCGCAGAAATCCTCTCACTCATCAATAAACGATAAAAATTAACAACATTAACGGTGATGAAAAAACCGAAAAAACTCCGCGTTACGTTCCGCAAAAACCGAACCAAACGAACTCGTGTTGACGACTGGACACAACGTTTCGAAGAACACGGATTTGAAGAGGAATCAGAAATTGCTGTTGAACGAATCGGCGGTAAAAGCGAATTATCACGCCGCCGGACGGTTATCGGAAAATGGGTCGTTGATTCCAATGAAGAACATAGTTTCAATATTTTACCGGCAGTCAATAGCGAAACGGTTTTATCCGGTCGGGTGTTGTGTGTTCACGGAGCGAGCAGTATGGTGCAGACCGAAGATGGTCGGATATTTCAATGCGTCACACGACGGATTTTGAAAACATTGTCCACCGAACAACGTCAACCGGTTGTTACAGGCGATTGTGTTCTGATTCGTCCGGCGAAAGGAGTGACGGGAGAAATCCGCGAGGCAATGATTGAACGGGTCGAACCGCGTCACGGAAGTATTTCAAGAGCCAGTAAACATCGAAAACATGTTATTGTTACCAATGTCGATCAGATTTTGATTGTGGCGAGTGCGGATCAACCGCCGTTCAAACCGAATCTGATTGACCGTTTACTTTTGGCGGCGGAACAAACCGGCGTTAAACCAATTATCTGTATCAATAAAATTGATCTTGTTAATCAAGCGGAATTTCAACCGATTATCGGAGTTTATGCTCAAATGGGTTACAAAGTGATTCTGCTCAGCGCCGAAACCGGATTTGGTATTGAACGGTTACGGCAACAACTGGCGGATCGGGAAAGTGTTGTTACCGGTCAAAGCGGAGTTGGTAAATCATCGCTTCTGAATATGATTGATCCGGCGTTGGATTTGCGAGTTTCCGATCTCGGCAGAACGCAAAAAGGTCAGCACACCACCACCGTCGCCGAATTATATCGTTTATCGTTTGGTGGTTTTGTGGTGGACACGCCGGGTTTGCGTCAGTTTATGCTTTGGGATATGATACCGGAAGAAGTGTTTGGTTTGTTTCGGGATTTGAGACCTTATGAAAATCGTTGCCGATTTCCCGATTGTACGCATTCTCACGAAGAAGACTGTGCGGTTAAAAACGCGGTTGCCGAAGGAAGACTCGACCTCCGACGCTACGAAAGTTACCTCGCCATAAGATACAAGAATTAGTGAATAGTTGATAGTGAATAGTTACGCAAGCGTTTTTTGACCGTAACAGTTAAAATATTCTTAACTATTCGTAATAGATCAGTGGAATTTTTTCCAATCCTGTTAGGGACGATATGTTGGTAGAACTATTGGGTAAAAATTGGTAAAATTCCTACTGGTCGCCGGTATTAACCAACATATTGTCTCTAACGGGACAGAAACACTATTAACTCTTAACTAATTATGTCTAAACAATTTTTGGTAGGCGACCTTTTGCCAAAAGGTTTTCACCTACGGTCGCGCGGCGATAGCCATCTTGACTCTGTGAACGGCAGGAAATCGGAACGCAAAACGGTAGGCGATACCAATTGCCGCCCGAATACAAGGGCAAGTCGGCTATCGCCGACGTGATGTTTCGGCGAAACGTCGCCTACCTGGTATTGACCTACCTCTTGAAACACTGTCTCTACACAAGAGCAATTTGTAACTAACAGTGACCTGAGGTTACTCAATATTTCTTGCTTCTCCGCCGTCTCTGGAGTCAGCTGCGCCCCACACTCCGAACGGTGATTCTCCACTATAAACACATAGTGGATAAAATTCATGCGCTCAACGATTTCCTTGTTCGTCTCAATCTTTTGATCAATTGGTCAATTTTTCTCGCTCCTCTTAGTACACTTCGACGTCAGCATGATCCTTCGAAGGGCGGTCGTCCCCCTTTTAATTCGTTGTTGATGTTTAAAATTCTTATTCTCAAAACACTTTATAACCTTTCCGATGAAAATACGGAATTGTTAATTCGTGATCGTTTATCGTTTCGTGAATTTCTTGGTCTGTCGTTTTCGGACACAGTTCCCGATTCGCGCACAATTGGGCTTTTTGCGGAATTACTCAAGGAACAAGATAGGAAACGTCATCTCTTTGATTTGTTCCGCGAAGAGTTAGCGCGTCATGGTTTGGCGGCTCAAGGCGGTTGGTAACTGTCTATTTTATTTTTTACCACAGAGAACACAAAGCGGGAATTTTTT
>JAIRLW010000094.1 GCA_031259095.1 Planctomycetaceae bacterium
AAACCTTTAATTACAAATTTACATGACTCATTTTCAAACAACAATTGACATTCTCATTTAGGAACAAACCCAATCCTTTCAATGTCTTGACTGATATAATTTTTATTGTGAAATAAATAGGATCAATCATACTAAATATTTTCGAAACACAAAATCAGACAAAAAGAGTTGAGTCAAAATTTCATTTTTTTGTTATTTCATCTATTTTGCAATCTCAAAAATAAAACAATTAAACAAATTATTATATTAAAAATGCGAGAGATTCATCAATCTGTTTTATTTCAGGAAGACCGTAAAATCATTGCGGATTCATTCTCCGGCGATGCGGAAATTGTGTTCGCGTATGGAGCAACATTGGATATTTTGAAAACTTGTCCAGACGGTTTCGCAAAACTAATCATTACATCACCGCCATATAACATCGGAAAAGAATACGAAACACAAAAGAACCTTGATCATTATCTGTCAGAAATCGAACCTGTGCTACAACAAATTGTCCGTGTTCTTGCACTCAACGGTTCACTTTGTTGGCAAGTTGGAAATTATGTTGAAAAAAGTGAAATTTTCCCGCTTGATGTTTATTTCTATCCGTTGTTCAAAAAACTTGGTTTGAAATTACGCAACAGAATTATTTGGACATTTGAACACGGTTTACATTGTTCGGTTCGATTTTCGGGACGTTATGAAACATTGCTCTGGTTCACAAAATCCGATGATTACGTTTTCAATCTTGATTCCGTGCGCGTTCCTTCAAAATACCCGGGTAAAACTCACTTCAAACCGGGACCAAAATATGGTCAGCCGTCAGGAAATCCATTGGGCAAAAATCCAAGCGATGTTTGGAAATTAATGTTGCACGAATGGGAAACCGGACTTTGGAACATTCCAAACGTTAAAGCAAATCATCCCGAAAAAACATTACATCCTTGTCAATTTCCAATCGAATTGGTAGAACGTTGTGTGTTAGCGTTGACGGATACGGACGATTGGGTACTTGATCCTTTTAGCGGAGTGGGTTCGGCAATGCTCGCGGCAGTTCGGCGTGATCGTCGGGCAATGGGATGCGAACGCGAAAAAAAATATGTTGAAGAAGCCGAAAGACGAATGAATCTACTCTTTTCAGGTGAACTACCGTATCGACCGCTTGGAAAACCCGTTCACCAGCCGACAGGACGTGAAAAAGTTTCAAAAATCCCCAATACATGGTTAAAGGAGAATATACAATGAAAATTGCAGGTGAATATTCGTTCAATAACGGTAAAGAAATCGTTCAGACAAAATATCCGAATTTGTTAAATGAGATCAGAGAAGTTATTGCAGTTGTTGACGCCTTGGGATGTAAAACAAAAACAAGCAAGGAAAAAACAATGACAGATAAATTGCTTTTTTCACCGAGAAAACTAAATAAATATTTCAAAAAATTTTTTTTCTAAAAAAGGTTGGGAGGCGGTTCGTGTTGCATGTGATTATCCGACAGAATACTATGTTCATGGTTATCATGCCAAGCCGCTGCATAAAGGAGCATTCCGAGAAATGGATTTTGTAAAAGATAAACTTGGAGTGGAGGTTCAGTTCGGTAAGTATTCATTTATGGTTTACAATGTCGCTGCAAAAATGACAATTTTCAAGAATTTTGGTTTTATTGATACAGGAATTGAAATTGTACCTGTTAAAGCATTCACAGATGAAATGAGCAGCGGAGTTAGTTATTTTGAACAATTCGTTTGGGACTTGGAAAACAGAGGTGTATCAAATATTGATGTTCCCGTACTGATTCTCGGAATTGACATGTAGAAACAAAATAAAACTAAAAACGCAAAATTTCAAATACGAACTGTATAGTTGTTTACAAAAATCCTGAACTCCAAAAAATGAAAAATTTTTAGGTACACCCCATACGAAAATACAAACCATACGGAAAAAAGTTAAAACCAAAATTTTGTTTATTTTGTTTTTTCGTCTATTTTGTAATTTCATAACAAAACAATTAACTAACCAACCATAACAACAATTTCAAACCTTTAATTACAAATTTACATGACTAATTTTCAAACAACAATTGATAACAATCTGCTGCAATCTGCGGATAGGAATTTATTACGGAACAAAAACTGTACTCCCAACGGACTCTATGATCCGGCGGAAGAGCATGATTCTTGCGGGATCGGTATGGCGGTCGATATTAAAGGACGAAAATCTCACGATATTGTTCGCGACGGGATCGTTATCCTCAATAATATGGCTCACCGCGGCGCAGTCGGAAGTGACCCCGAAACCGGTGACGGCGCAGGTATCCTATTGCAAATGCCCGATAAATTCTTTCGGCAACGAATCACTCAAACCGGTTGCAAAAATTTACCAAACGCCGGTCAATATGCTGTTGCCGTGTTGTTTTTGCCGAAAAATTGTAACGCAAAATTGCTGCTCGATATCTTGATCAAAACTATCGAAGAGAATAATTGCAACGTTATCGGAATCCGCAACGTGCCGACACAACCCGAAGCCGTCGGTCCCACCGCTCGACAACTTTGTCCAGACGTTAAACAAATATTCATCTCAATACCAAATGCAAATGTAAACTCAAAATCAAAATCAAACACAAAATCAAAATCAAAAAATTCGGATTACGAAATTGACGAATTGACGTTTGAACGAAAATTGTACGTTATCAGACGGCTCGCTGAGAAAAAAGTACGCGAATCAAACCTCGACGGCAAAGATGAATTTTATATCAGTTCACTCTCGTCGCGCACCTTAGTTTACAAAGGCATGATGATCGCCGAACAACTCACACGTTTTTATTCCGACTTGCTTGAAGAGGATATGGAATCGGCAATCGCGGTTGTTCATCAACGTTACAGTACAAATACGTTTCCAAATTGGACGCTCGCTCAACCATTCCGAATGATGTGTCATAACGGCGAAATCAATACCATTCGCGGCAATGTCGATAGACGTTGTCAAGCGCAGGAAATTTTGAACGGGCTGCGTTCCCGTACAGAAACAGTTTGGGGCGAAGACATCGAAAAAATATTACCAATATTCAACGACCCCAACGCAAGCGATTCGGCATTGTTCGATAATATGTTTGAATTGCTTTCGTTGTCCGACCGAAGTTTGGCGCACTCCATCTTAATGATGATTCCCGAAGCATGGGGCGATAAATATTCGCTCGGAAAAGATCATCGCGGGTTCTTCGAATATCACGCAACATTTATGGAACCTTGGGACGGTCCGGCGGCAATGGCTTTCAGTGACGGGCATGTTGCCGGAAGTATCGTTGACCGCAATGGATTACGTCCCGCAAGATATTCCGTTACCAAAAACGACCGCTTTATCTTGGCTTCGGAATCCGGCGTTTTGCCGCTTGAGCAATCCGATATTGTACAAAAAGGAAACGTTTCACCCGGACGAATGATTCTTGTTGATACGGTACAACAACGTATTATCGGCAACGATGAAATCAAAGCCAAGATCACGCGAAGCCGTCCGTATCGGCGTTGGGTGGATGCGAACAAAGTTGAGTTGAGCCGCAGCGGTGCAGTGGACGCCATGTTGACGGAACCTGTTGAACTTTATAAAGCGCAACGAAATTCCGGTTACACGCGTGAAGAACTTGATGTTGTGATTCGCCCAATGTTTGAAACAGGAACCGAACCAATCGGGTCAATGGGATTTGATGTTCCGCCTGCGGTTTTATCGGATAAACCTGAATTATTGTTCGACTATTTCAAACAACGGTTTGCTCAAGTTACGAATCCGCCGATTGATCCGATTCGTGAAAAGTTGTTGATGAGTTTGACTTCGTTTATTGGACCGCTTGGTTCGCCGTTGACAGAATTTCCGTCACATGCTCATACGCTTAAAATTAGAACGCCGATTTTGACTCCGCTTGACTTGCAACAGATTTTTGAAATCAAAGAGTCTGCGCTTCGTGCGGTGAGTATTGACACAACTTTTAGCGATTTAACGCCTAACGGAATGCGTGCGGCAATGAATCGCGTTTGTGAAAATGCGGTGAAGTCAATTCAAAACGGCGCAGGAATTTTAGTTTTAAGTGACAGAAATATCAACCATAATCGTGCGGCAATTCCGAGTTTGTTGGTTGCGAGCGGACTGGGACGTTATCTGATGAATAACGGGTTGCGGGGCAAAGTTGGAATTATTTTGGAATCGGCGGAACCGCGTCAAGTACATCATTTCGCAATGTTAATTACGTGCGGATTGGATGCGGTTTGTCCGTATCTTGCAATGGAAACGATAGCGGCGGAAGTTCGGCGTTCTGAGTCGTTGTTTCCGATGGGACTTCAGCAAGCGGTTCGGAATTATATTTCGTCGATTGACAAGGGCTTGCTAAAAATTTTCTCCAAAATGGGAATTAGTACGATAAGGTCTTATCGTTACACTTTGTCGTGCGAGGCAATCGGACTTGACAAAAATTTTGTTTCGGAATTTTTTGGTCCTATTCCATCGCGAATCGGCGGACTTGGTTTTGACGATATTGCGCGCGAAACCTTGCAACGGCACAGCGACGCTTACACGGAAAAACGCGGCAGGATTAATTTGTTGGATGCGGGCGGAGAATATCGTAACCGCCGCGGCGGTCCGCAGCATCTTTGGGATACGGAATCCGTACATTTATTGCAGCAGGCGGCGCGTAACAATGATCAAAAATCGTACAACGCTTTTTCAGAACGAATTAACAATCAGGAAGATCGTTATTGTACACTTCGGAGTTTAATTGATTTCCGTTTGGATCAATGTAATCCTGTTCCGCTTTCGGAGGTGGAGCCGGCAGATGAATTAGTGAAACGTTTTTTGACGGGAGCGATGAGTTTTGGGGCGTTGAGTCGGGAAGTGCATGAAACGATGGCAATTGCAATGAATCGGATCGGCAGTATGTCGAATGGCGGAGAAGGCGGCGAGGATTCGGCGCGGTATGTTACGGTTAATGGCGTTAATCGTTGTAGTGCAACAAAACAAGTTGCGTCGGGACGTTTTGGTGTTACGGTTGAGTATCTTGCCAGCGCAAGAGATTTGCAAATTAAAATGGCGCAAGGTGCAAAACCCGGTGAAGGCGGACATTTGCCCGGGCACAAAGTCAACGAAGAGATTGGCCGGATTCGGCATAGTACGCCCGGTGTGAGTCTTATAAGTCCGCCGCCGCATCATGATATTTATTCGATTGAAGATTTAGCGCAACTGATATTTGATTTAAAGAACGTTAATCCGTTGGCGAGTGTTAGTGTTAAACTTGTGAGTATTTGCGGAGTTGGAACGATTGCGGCTGGTGTTGCGAAGGGCAAGGCGGATATGATTTTGATTAGCGGCGGTGACGGCGGAACGGGAGCGAGTCCGTTGAGCAGTATCAAAAATGCGGGTGTTCCTTGGGAACTTGGACTTTCTGAAACGCAACAGACGTTGGTACAAAATGATTTGCGCGGACGTGTACGAATACAGACGGACGGTCAAATGCGGACGGGTCGGGATATTGCGATTGCGGCATTGCTTGGAGCGGAAGAGTTTGGATTTGGAACGGCTGCGCTTGTAACGCTTGGTTGTGTGTTAATGCGAAAGTGTCACCAAAATACATGTCCGGTTGGAATTGCGACACAGGATGCGCGGTTACGAAAACGTTTTGGCGGTGCGCCGGAACATTTGATCAATTATTTTCGGTTTGTTGCGGAAGAGTTGCGCGGGATAATGGGTCGTCTTGGTTTTCGTACATTTAGTGAAATGGTTGGGCGCAGTGATTTGCTTGTTCAACGTATTGGGGTTGGACATTGGAAGTCGCAAACGCTTGATCTTTCGGCAATTTTCCAACGTCCTGAAGTTCCTGAACATTTTTCGCTTCATTATTCTGAGCCGCAGCATCTTGACGGTGTAACGCCGTTAATGTTACAGACGTTGGAGGATTCGCGCGAGTCGGCTGCAACGGGCAAGAAGATTATTAAAACGTACAAGATTAGCAATCTTGATCGTGCGATTGGGTCGAATATTTCGTATGAGATAGCGAAAAAGTATGGTGTTGCGGGATTGCCGGAGGACACGATTCAGTTGACGTTTGAGGGAACGGCGGGACAAAGTTTTGGGGCGTTTACGGCGGCTGGTGTAACATTAAATTTGGTTGGCGAGGCGAATGATTATGTCGGCAAGGGATTATCCGGCGGCAAGTTAATTATTCGAGTTCCGTCGTCGAGTCCGATTGATGCGTCGCAAAATGTGATAGCGGGCAAAACATTATTTTATGGGGCAACCGGCGGTGAGGCGTATATCAATGGTCGGGTTGGCGAGCGGTTTTGTGTACGAAATAGCGGAGCGATGGTGGTTGTGGAAGGGGTTGGGGATCATGGTTGTGAATACATGACGGGCGGATGTGTAGCGGTATTGGGTTCAACGGGAATTAATTTTGCGGCTGGGATGTCTGGCGGGATTGCGTATGTTTACGATCCGGATCAACAATTTGATTTACGTTGCAATTTGGAGATGGTAGATTTGGAGCCGATGTTTCTTGAAGCGGATATTCAAAAGTTGTACGAAATGATTCAAAAACATTTCCAATACACCAACAGCGCCAAAGCCAAAGAAATGCTTGACAATTGGGAACGTACAAAAAATCTTTTTGTCAAAGTAATCCCCATGGAATACCGTGCCGCCTTAGGCTTAACAAACCCTGTCGATCTGCAATCAAGAAAAACTTCGGAGCAGCAAATACATCTGGCATAGTAAGAAAAAATTGTTATGACAAAAAATACCAATGTGTTTGATTAAAACATGTTTAATTTTTTTTTATTTGTTGTCATATACTATTCTCAAAAGCAATCATTCAGTCATTGGAGAATCAAAAAAATGAATTTTGATAAAACGATAAAAAATAAAAAGAAGGAGCTTTTATCCTATTTTAGAAATCGGGCTAGTGAATTTTTGACTAACATCAAAGAGAAGTTCTCTGAAACGCAGTCAGACAAAAGATCACGAGCTATAAACGAGAAACTGAACCAGACAAAAGATAATTTGATAGCCACATTGTTACAACATGCAGATAAAGAAAAATGGACAAATAAAGAAAGATTAGAAGCAATATTGATGATAACGTATTGCCATATTGTTGTAATGATAGAAAGCAGAAATTTTGTAAGTCCATACGAGTATATGGATTTTTCAATAAGAGTCGGCGAGCTTTGGGACCCTTTTTGTAAATTATGTTTCTATTATCCATACAATGACGTAACGTTATTTGTTCCTCCATTATTTTCTGAAGTTAAAACCAAACTTACAAACGAAATTTCGCAGTATATCGACAAGCTCAATATATCTCATAACGAAAAAACAGAACTAAAATCTTGTTATAATAAGGTCTGGAATTTAGTGACTTCCGGCGAAATACAATTAGAATTAGATTTGCATTTTAGCTATAATAACCAAAAATATGTTGTTGATTTTAAAAGCGGTTTTGGATCAAATGAAAAAGGTAATACAAATAGATTACTATTGGTTGCAACCATCTATCAAAATCTTGAAGACAATTATAAATGTTTACTTCTTGTGAGGTCTGAAGAAAATAACAGTTATTTTAATACGCTCAAAAACTCTGGAATTTGGCAAGCGTTTTGTGGTGGGGAAACATATCAAAAAATTCACGACTTTTCAGGTTTTAATCTCAAACAATGGATTGAAACAAATATAGATTGGAAAACTGATTTTAATGAGGAAACGATTCAACATTTTACTGAAAATAATTTATTGGAGTATTTGATATGGTGATAATAACAGAAACAAAAAAATTCCAAGCTTTTTATACCAAATCAACGCCAATAGTTGATTATATGATAGGTAAATTATCACTTAAAAAATCCGACAGGATATTTGAACCCTGCGGCGGTGACGGAGTTTTTGTAGAATCTATATTGTCCGAGAATTACGAAGCATATATTGATATATGTGAAATTAATTCTTTGTCAGTTACAATATTGAATCAAAAATTTTCAAATTATCCCAATGTAACTATTCGGGAAAGTGATACCTTATTGGACGTCGAATTAGTTTTCTCACGCCGATATGAAAAAATAATTGCTAATCCGCCTTATGGCGCATGGCAAGATTATGAAAAAAGAAAAACTCTTAAAAAACTTTATCCCGATTTATATGTAAAAGAAAGTTATGTTTTATTTTTATATCGTTGTATTGAATTATTAAAAGAAGATGGAATTTTAACTTTTATTGTTCCTGATACATTCTTAAATTTGCATTCACATAACGGTATTCGTAAACATATTCTAACTCAAACTCAAATTTTAGAATTAGTTTTATTTCCATCAGGTTTTTTTCCTAATGTGAATTTTGGTTATGCGAATCTCGCTATTATTACTTTAAGAAAAAAAAATAATGTTAGTGATTGTTATAACAATTCGTTTAACGTATTTTATAATTTTTCGACGGTAGAACAACTTACAAATCTTAATGAATCAAATATAAATCAATGCGTACTTTCTCAAAAAGATATTTTAGAAAATTCCGATTCCGCATTTTTTGTCACAGAAAACATGGACGTTTTGCAGGCAATCAATAAATCAAGACTTAGGATTGAAGATATTGCAAATTGCGTAACTGGATTCTATTCGGGAGATGATAAACAGTTTTTACATGCGATAGATGCGAACACAAAAAATAGTAAAAAATATAAAGGTGTTATTCCAGAAATGATTTGCTGTGATTATAAAAATCGTACAGATATTTTAGACGGTATTGATGGTAAACAATGTTTTATTCCAATTGTGAAGGGAGGGAATATTAGATATTTGAAACCGGAAATATGGTTTATGAACTGGAGTAAGGAAGCGGTTCAACATTATAAAACAAACAAAAAAGCCAGATTTCAAAATTCGAAATATTATTTTAAGTATGGAATTGGAGTACCGATGATCAGCGCATCAAACATTACCGCTTCGTTGATAGAAAATAAATTATTCGATCAAAGCATCGTAGGAATTTTTCCTAAAGATGAAAAATTTATACATTATTTATTAGCTTTTTTCAACTCTTCAACTTGTAATAAGTTGATTAGGACTATCAATCCTTCAGCAAACAATCCTGCAAATTATATAAAAAAAATTCCTTTGAGAATACCTGATGAACAAACATTAAAACAAATAACTATAATGACGAGAAATATTGTTTCTCAAGTTAAAAAACTTGGATATTATGATAAAGAGGAAGAATCGAAAATTCAAAATATGATACAAGAATTATATGGTTTTTAATAAATAGCCGCCCAATACAAGCAAGAATAATTTTCAACTTTCGTCATGTGGACATACCGCGCCGCACTAGGCTTAACAAACCCCGTCGATCTACAAAGCCCTAAAACTTCGGAACAACAAGTACATTGGGCATAAATAGAGAATTGTAATATTTCGGTGGAATTTTTTAAATTTGTTTATAAATGGAAATCAAAAGGTAGATGGACAGCGGTGGACGGCAAAAACTAGACCAAAAATGGTCTTGTATAAGGTGGAGGATTTGACCGTCCAAGTAATGATTGACCATTTTCAATCTACATTAATT
>JAIRLW010000110.1 GCA_031259095.1 Planctomycetaceae bacterium
CCACAAAAAGCACGAAGAGACACGAAAATGATCGTTCCCATTTTTTCGTGAATATTCGTGGTTTTCGTGGGGAAAATAAAAAATACAAAACTCTTTTTCATGAACCCGCTCATTGGGCGGATCATAATATTCTCGGTACAGAATTGTCCGGCGGAAAAGGATCAACCGAATATGCCTATCATGAATTGGTCGCCGAACTCTCCGCGTGTTTTCTGTGCAGAGCGTGTCAAATTCCAAACGATTTTGAACAGGTTTTTTAACATAGTTTTTTACAAGTAAGTAAACATAGAAAAGGGAAACCACCCAAAGTGTTTTACACAAACCTAGAAAATACAAAGACTTACGAAATAAGCGGTTTCCCAAATCACTCGTGCAATTGGAAATGAACAATGAAAAAAACAACCCCTCACCGTCAGGTAGGCTATAATCCTGACGCCCCTTTCGGGGCTAAGATAAAAAATAAATATTCCACTGATATATTACTTAATTACTAATTATAAGGATATGCTATGACAGAACCTTATCTTTCCGAATCACAACAAATTGCGTTATTTCATGCGGTTGGCCGCCGGATTGCGTCTATTGTTACCAATACTCGCGGAGTTCGGATCGCAGAGCAGGTTCCCGATATTGCGGCAATTCCATTGCTGGGAGCGTTTGTCAGTCTGAAACGGGAAGGTGAATTGCGGAGTTGTATGGGAACGCTCTCCGATCAAATGCCGCTCGGTAACGCCGTCGAACAAGCAACCATTCACGCCGCAAAAGATGATCCGCGATTTCCACCTATCGCCGCCGCCGAACTTTTTGAACTCGATATGGAAATCTGGCTGCTCTGGGGAATGAAACGTGTTGCCGCCCGCGGCGTCGAACGACGGAACATTCTGGAAATCGGACGGCATGGAGTTCAGATTTCACGCGGCGGGAACCGCGGATTATTGTTGCCCGGCGTCGCACTCGAATACGGAATGGACGCCCAAACGTTTTGGGAAGCCGTTTGCCGAAAAGCAGGATTGCCAATCGATGCTTGGCTCGACGACCATTCGTTACTGCATACTTTTGAAGGAAGAGCCATTCGCGGTCCCCTCTCCGCCACGGAAAATATCGATAAAAAAACCGCCGACGAAATGATTTTTGCCGCAAAATTTAATCGTTTGGGTTCACGGGTTGCCGGTCCGACCCTGCTCGAAGCAGAGGAAATTCGTAATGTCTGTATGGCAACGTTTCGGGGAATGGTCAGCGGCGTTTCGCCGGCAAGTTATTTTCCCGGTCTGTTCGACGGAGAGGTCTCTGGAATTTCCTTAACATTTCGTTTGCCGGAACGTCCGTCATTGGTTTGTTCCAAGATTTCCGTTCGTCCCGATATACAGTTTCAGTCGTCGCTCATCGAATTGCTTCGCGTTTTGGGACGGCAGGTCGAACGGTTCGGCGCAACCGTTCACGAAATTCAGAACGCCATCATTGACGTTACGATTCTTTGGGATCCAACAATTCACGGCAATCTCCATCGGCATGATCTTAGTCAGGTTGATTCGGCTTACCGGAGTGTCATGTTGTCCAGTCCCAAAGGTTGGATTGTGCAGTTCGACTCGAATCGGAATACCGAAGAGATTTTGCAAGATTCCGCCGATTTTTTGGAACTCGACGATCCCGATTTGGGTGAAATTATTTCCTTTGAAGCGGTTTCGACCATATCAAAAGTTTTTTTAACTTCCGTGTCAAAACCTAATTATGGTGTTGAAAATCGTCCGGCGGCAGTTGCCGGAGCATTTTATCCGGCAAACGCGAGCCAGATGAATTCCGAATTGGATCGGATGTTGCACGGAATTGCCCCAAAACGTAAACCTTATTCCGCCGTAATGATTCCCCATGCCGGTTGGCAATATTCCGGTCGATTAGCCGCTCAAACATTGGCTCAAGCCGAAATTCCAAAACGTGTTATCATTTTGTCGCCGAAACATCGCGGCGGCGGCGCGGATTGGGCTATTGCGCCCAACCGCATCTGGAATTTACCGGGACGCAATGTCGAATCAGACCTTGAATTTGCCGAAGCAATGATCATTGCGGTTGATCTGTTTGAATTCGACGCAACAGCACACGCTCAAGAACATTCCATTGAAGTTCAACTCCCCATCCTTGCCAAACTTGCACCGGAAACAAAGGTTATCGGTCTGACGATGGCCATTTCGTCGTGGGAAATGATTCGGCAAGGCGCGGCGCAATTGGCAATGTTTTTGGCGTCTCTGCTGAATGTTCCGTCAAATACATTATCCAATATTTCTGCAAATACTTCCGCAATCTCTTTAACTGCTTCTACGGAAATGCCGTTGTTTATTATTTCCTCCGACATGAACCATTACGCCAACGAAGAAACAACAAGACGTGTTGATCGCATTGCATTAGACGCGATTCGTGAAGCGGTTAAAAAGTCGAAACCGGAATATGCGTTGGAAACTGTCCATGAATATCAGATTTCTATGTGTGGTATTGTTCCAACCGTTTTCGCAATGGAAACATTACGGCATCTCGGCAAACTGAATCAAGTTGAAGAAGCCGGCTACACAACCAGCGCCGAAGTTTCCCATGATACCAGCCGTGTTGTCGGTTACGCCGGGCTGTTGTTCAGATAATAAATAAGGACGCCTCTAAAAATATCGTTTGCCAAAAGATTTTAAGTATGTTATTTAGTCCCATTAGTCTCTTTAGTCTCTGCTCGTCCCTAAAGTCCCTTTTTATAGAGGGACTTTAGGGACGAGCAAGGACGAGCAGGGATTAATGGGACAAATAATTCTGCGAAAATCAGCGTAATCTGCGGATTATTTTTTCCATACTATGCCGGTTCTGTTTCGTGCAGTAGAAATTGCCGTAATATTTTTTGCAAGGCGCTGACGTCGATTGGTTTTGCCAAGTGACTGTTCATGCCGGAATCTAAACATTTTTGTATTTCTTCGGCAAAAGCGTGAGCAGTTAACGCAACCACCGGTATTTCAGCATAACGCGGGGTGTTGCGAATATGTTCAATTGTTTCAAATCCGTCCATCACCGGCATCTGAATGTCCAAGAATATTAAATCAAAAACCGGGTTCAAACCCAACTGCTCCGACTCCGCCAGCCGTTCCAGCGCAGCCTCGCCGTTTTCCGCAACAGTTACCTTAATCTCCATCTTTTCCAGCAACGCCTTCGCCACCATCACATTGACTTTGTTGTCCTCAACCAGCAACACCCGAAAACCCGCCAGCGATCTTTTCTCGTGCGGCAACGGTACATTTATTATCGTACTCTTTTGATTTTCCATATCCGTTTCCAATTTGTCTGCTGATAATTTGACGGCGTCTTTTGTGTTCGGATCCAAACCAAAAACACACGTGAACATAATGTTCGTTCCCACCCCCAACTCACTTTCCAACGAAATTTTGCCGCCCATCAAACTGACCAAACTTCGTGTTATCGTTAACCCCAAACCAACTCCGCCATATTGACGTGTTATCGAAGTGTCCGTTTGACTAAACGCGGAGAAAAGTTTTTGCGTCTGATTCGGTAACATTCCAATTCCCGTGTCTTTCACCGAAAACGCCACCGTAACCGCTTCACCCTTCACCGATTCCAAACTTGCCGTAACTGTAATCGAACCTTGTTTGGAAAATTTGAACGAATTACCTACCAGATTGATGAATATTTGGCGCAACCGTAAATGATCGCCCAGAAGCGTTTTCGGAATATCTGTGGACTGGTTAAAAATCAATTGGATTCCCGTTTCGGTACTTTGTTCCCGGAAAATAATATCAATGTCCCCCAACACCTCACTCAACGAAAACGGCGCACGTTCCAATGTTATCTTACCTGTTTCCATCTTTGAAAAATCAAGAATATCATTGATAATTCCAAGAAGCGACTGCGCCGCACGATGAGCATTGTTTGTATATAAATGCTGCTGTTCGTCCAGCGGCGTCCCCAACAAAAGATGCGTCAACCCAATAATCGCATTCATCGGCGTCCGAATTTCATGACTCATATTCGCCATAAATTCACTCTTCGCCTTGTTCGCCGCCTGAGCCGCCGCAATCGCACTCTTCAACTCAAGATGCGTTTTTATCCTCGCCAATAATTCTTCTTTGTCAAACGGTTTTTCAATATAATCATTCGCACCGGATTGAAATCCCAAAAGAACATCTTGTATCTGATTCTTTGCCGTTAACATCAAGATCGGTAAATCAAATAAGGAATTTTTTTCACGCAACTTTTTACAAACCTCATAACCCGACATTTTCGGCATCATCACATCCAGCAAAATTAAATCAACATTTTTCCCGCTCTTAACTTGTTCCAGAGCCTCCGCGCCATTGTACGCACTCGATACCGAATAATCCCGTATCGATAAAATGTTTTTCAAGACCTGAATATTGACCGGTTCATCATCGACAACAAGAATGTCGTAACTTTTCTTTGCGTCTTTTTTATCTTTATCCTGTGTGCCGTCCGGCGTTTTATCTGTTACGGCGAAATCTTCTATGTCGATAATTGATTTTGCGGTTTCTTTGTTGAGGTGAATTGTTTCGTGTGTTGTTTCGGACAACGGCACCGTGAATGTGAATGTTGAACCTTCACCCACTTTCGATTCAACATTCATCGCTCCTCCGTGAAGTTCCACAAGTTTTTTTGTAATCGATAACCCTAAACCCGTTCCGCCGTACTCCCGCGCCGTTGAACCGTCCACCTGTTCAAAGGACTCAAATATCCGGTCAAATTTATCCTCCGGTATTCCAATTCCCGTATCAGAAACAGAAACCGCAATCGAATCCTTCAGAACTTTTGCCGAAACACAAATTTTACCTTTATCCGTAAATTTAATGGCGTTACCAAGCAAGTTGTACAATATCTGCTGAATCCTGTTTTCGTCCGCGTCAACAATCGGCAGCGAACCGTCAATCTCATTAACCAACGCCAACTCTCTGCCCTTAATCAACGGCTTCGATAACACAATAACCGTGTCAACAATTGTCTTCAAATCAACCGGTTTGATTTGCAACACGATTTCTTTGTTTTTCAATTTTGTGAAATCCAAAATATCGTTGACCAAATTGGAGAGACGTTTACCGCTGTTGGAAACAAGGGCGAGATTAAATTTTTGTTCTTGGGTGAGTGAACCGGTTGCGCCGTCAATCATTGATTCGACAATACCGATAATTCCGTTAATCGGCGTCCGCAATTCATGCGACGTATTCGCCATAAATTCATCTTTCAACTCATTGAGTCTGTTCAAATATTGATTCTTTTCTTCCAACGCTTTGGCGTGATCCTGTAACTCTTTGATTAAAGTGTTAATTTCTTCCGCCATGAATTTGAACGCTTTGGACAAAGAACCGATTTCGTCGTTGCTGTTGATAACCGGAATGGCGACATCAAAATTTCCTTGACCGAGAATATTGGCGGTTTTTGAGAGTAATAAAATGGGTCGGGAGATATTCCTTGCGATCAGATAAAGCAGCATCGCAATAATCACAATAGAAATGAACGAGACGGCAACAACATAATTTCGGACGGCATGAGCGTTGTTGAGGATTTTTGTCATTGGAATACTGACGGCGACAGACCATGGCGTTGTAACTTCACTGAATTGGATGGGCATGAAAACAGTGTAGAAATCTTTATTGGCAACAATGTAGAGTTGACCGTTTTTGACGGCATTTTTTGCCTTGACGAGGTGTTGGGCGCGCGGCGGGTCGGCTTGAATTAGGGCTTGAGCAAGTTCCGAATTGAGCAATGTTAAATCTAATTTCGTTTTGTCGAATGTTTTGGCAAATTCTTTTAATGAATCAACAAAGCGGCGGCTGTTGTTGAATTTTTCGTTTTGTTCTTGGTCATTTTGATCTTTGACGGGATTTTGGGCGAGGTAATTTTCGGCGAGTTCAATAGTTTTATTGATTTTTGGTTTGAAGTAATCGGAGGTGATTGTTTTGTAGGTTATTGCTTCGGTCAAATCTTTTCCGAGATAGGGTTTTTCGGGATGAGCGACCACTGCTCCGGCGTTTGAGAGAATCCACGAATAACCTTCTTGTCCGTGCGGATTCACGTTGGAAACCATTTCCTGCAACTTGTCAAGAACAAAATCGGAAGAGATAAGACCGATGAATTGACCGTTATGCATAACAGGAAAGATCATACTTGCCAGCATAACCGGTTTTCCTTGAACTTGATACGGATAAGGATCGGTGATGTATTCGCGTTTTTGGGATTTAGGCACGATATACCAATCGGCAATATCGATATCGTACAAGGGTTCGACGTCGATTCTATCTCCGGCTTTATTCCAGTAAGGAGCGTAACGTCCGGTGTCATCGTAAACGGGTTTTTGACCGGCGTATTCTTTATCTTTCCCGTCCAGAGCGTTTGGTTCGTAGGCGATACAGAATGCGGTGATGTATTCTTTTTTGGCGAGCGTATTTTTGAGAATATCATTCATCATTTTCCGGTCGGTGAGGTTATTATCTTTCAACGCCTCAAAGACTGTGGAGAGTGTTTCTGAGGTAATCCGCGCTCCTTGCAATTCCGCTTTGATTTCGTTTTTATATTTATCAGCGGTTTCTTGGGCAAGATTAAAAGCGTCATTTTTTGCCATTTCGAAAGTCTTATTCGAAACAATCGCCGTCAGAACGGAAAACGACACAATAACAACAACAGAAACAAGAAAAAATATTTTGGTCTGTAAACGGAAATGGGAAAACATAGTGTTACTTGATTAAAGGGATAAACGGATAAACACGACCATGTGTCCCGATCACAAAAACCGGATTTTACCGCAAGAAATTTATTACGGTAAAATGTTGACTGACTTAAATTTTAGCAAGCATTATAAATATCGTCAAATAGACCGTCTTTAATTTAATTTGAAATTTTTCCTAAGCGATGTTTCGCCGAAACGTCGCCTCTTTTTTGTCCCAATAGTCCTTACTGTCCCATTTGTCTTTAACATTTTTTTAGTGAAGGGACATTAAGGACAATAGGGACTAATGGGACAAATATTTATATTTATATTGGTAATAGATCAGTGGAATTATTGTTTGAGGTTAAAAAAGTATTTGCCCTGAAGGGGCGGCGTTTTTGTCCCTAAAGTCCCTTGATCTAAGGGACCATTAGGAAACGGAACCCTCCAAGGCGGCGTCGGACGGCTCAAAATGAGCAGCCAATCCTTCGCCGTCAAAATCTGATCCGCACGCGGACCAGGAAGCCAATCTGATCTGTTAGGCATAAATCATTCCTTTGTTGTAAAATTTTTGATAAAACAGAACTAAATCTTAA
>JAIRLW010000155.1 GCA_031259095.1 Planctomycetaceae bacterium
ATCATCTTTCGGAACAAGCGTTTATGTACGTCGGAGCCATCGAGCAAGCCGCCGAACAAGAAGAGAAACTTCAGGCTGCCGCAAAGAAAAAATAAGTTACAAAATCACAAGACCGGAACAGCGAATTGCCGTTGTTCCGGCTGGTTTTTGTTTTAAGGAGAAATTGCCGTGTCAAAACTTAACAATAATTCAAATTTCGAGCCGGATTTTGGTATCAAAAAATTTCACACGAAAAAATTTGAAAATTCCGACGAGGACTCAATTATTGCAACAAACCCGATTGAATCTGTTGGAATCAATCAGGCATTTAGTGCATTTTGTAGTGTCATTCCTGTTGATGATTGTTTTCCAGAGGAAGATAATGAATGAAGATTGGCGTGAAATAAGCAAGGAAAAATTTAAGGCTCGTCAGACTTTTATTACAAATATTTTTTCAGAATGGAAAAAATGTTTTTGTGCTGAGATGTATGCCCGTACAAAGGAATCTCGTTTTAAAGGTTATGATGAAAAAATTCAGTGGCGAACCGACATTGATGGTATAGAATATAGCCCAATGAAAGTCTGCTCGCTCTATTTTCATGAATACCGTCCAAAAATGAGAAACTTTATGAATGATCCAAACAAACTTCTGGATCGTCATAAAATTGTTGCGCTTACACAAAAGTTACTTTTTGAGCATTATCCGATTTCATTATTGGGGAGTAAACTTTTTTCACGTTCATCTCCGCCGATGGAAGCGCGTACACTAAACGTGTCGTTTGCTTATTATTTTTCGTTGCAATTTCTTGGTTCTTGGAATAAGGAATTATACGAAAAAAAATATCATAAACTGTTTAACAGTGATTCTCTTTTTGTTCCTTTGGCTTCAACTGAATTCGCAAGAGAGCACCATAAATTTTTGATGACGGAAACAGATGGTTCATTTCCTGCATTTTTGATCGCCCAACTCTGGTTTGCATTGGAACAGTGGGGATTGACAGCAATGAAAAAATAATAATACAAAAACAAGTAATATAAAAATATGGACAACAATATACCCTAATTGATAAAATTATTTCCATAATTGTATCGCTTGCGTCGCCGAATCAGATTATTCTTTTTGGTTCCTACGCACGGGGAGATAATACGAAAAAAAGCGATATTGATTTGCTCATTATCAAAAAAGGTCTAAAAAATAGTTTTGATATTATTGATTCTATTTATATGGCTTTTTATGAAAATAAAATAATGATTCCAGTCGATTTACTTACAATTGATTACAATAAATATATCAAAATAAATAATGAAATTGGGTATATTTATAAAACAATAAAAGAAGAAGGGAGAGTATTATATGGAACGTTATGAACTATGGATTGAAAGAGCAAAAAGCAGTCTTGAAATATCGAAACCGGCTGTCAATGCTAATGTTTATTGACTCTATTTTGTGTCCTAAAAATAAAAACTGAATTTTAAAGCGTAATGAGTATATAAATTGGTTGTTTTTTTGTATTGCATACTTTACGGCAGACCTGTTTTTACCGCATTTACAAGTTGTAAAAAAGTAATAAAATAATAATAGTAACAATCAAACAACCCCAATACAGAAAAAACCGGAAGTTATCAACATGTATAACAGTATCAGATTCCAAATCACTTGTTTCGATTCCCGACCAATCCGCAAGAGGAATAATTTCATTACGAAATGGAGCAAAAATTTTTTCAATCACAATTTTAACCCATTCGCCAAACGTAATTTTTTTGGGCGGCGGTCTGAAAATAAACGGTTTCCATAGAAAACTGAAATCATCGTAATTGTCTGGATTGTAGAACCAGTTTGGATAACCTGCGTTTTTTGCTGCTTCATAACATTTTTCACAATCAATAATAGTGATATTAAAATATTCTTCAAATTCCATTTCAAATACCCCTTGATCCCAATCAGTATAATATCCTGCTCGCTGCATAACAGTTTCAAATGTTAAATCGGCAACCAATTCACGTACAGGAATTTCCAGCATATTCCCAACAATCCGGCGAATCGCAACTGCAATGAATGCGTCTTGTTTGGCAATCTGGGCAGCTTCAACAAATTCCTTGTTGGTTTGGTAAGGGTGTAACGTAGTACGAATTTTCATCTTTTTCTTTTTGAATTTATTGAATTTATTCTTGAACGATGGTAAGGACAAAAGGAGGATAGAGATATTGGGGAGATTATACTTCATACGGTAAAAAATTACCATTTATTTTGTTGAGGACTTTGTAGTGAATAGTTAATAATGTCGTATGTAGAATTATTGCCGTTTGGATAGTAATCTGCATGCAACACTATTAACTTCAGAAATAGAATGCGAACCAATTGTTTCGGCTGTTTATGAAAAAACTAAAAAAATTTTACAGGAAATGGTTATGTTTCTGATTAAACATTGTGAAATCAGATAAAAATTATTTTTAATTTGTCAGAATCGTAAATATTCTGCATTATTACAACTATGTATTGTTAATTTTAATTTTCTATTACTATTTGTACACCGGAAGATTTTTTAACAATTTTCAATTAAGGAAAAAAATAATGACAAAAACTATCGTTCAAAAATACGATGTTCTTAAAGAACTTCGCAAAGCCCGCAAGAAACGTTATCGAAAAACTCAGCACATGTCTATCGAGGAACGTGCTGAATATTATCACAAAAAGTCGGAAGAATTCCAGCGGGAACTTGCCGAATACAAAAAAAATCATGAACATGAAGACGTAAACACCAACCAATAAAACGCAATGGGGCGGGAGCCGTCACAATGCGGGCAATCCCGTTCCTTAGTAATTGAACATCTCATCGAATCGGCACTGACAGAATAATGACCGTACTCGGAGAATTTTATGATTTAATTAAATTTGCCGGAAAATTCATTTTCTGAACTTAATAGAAAAAGAAGTCCAGTTAAAAAATATATTATGATTAACCAATATGTCGGTAATAACAAATCGGGCGCCGCAAAATAGAACATTAACCATAACAGATCAAGAACGAAAGTTTTATAAGGAACAATTGGTTTATCCCCAATTTTCGTTGACCTTGAAAGAGATCATCAATAAAACAATTTGTATTGATTTGATGAATATTCTTGATTTGTTGCCGGTTTCATTTGCGGATTTATTGATTATTGATCCGCCTTACAATTTGGATAAAAATTTCAATGGAGTCCAATTTTCCCAAACTGATGATGAAACGTATTTGACGTATCTTAAAAGTTGGTTTCCGAAAATTATCAGAGTTTTGAAGCCGTGCGGTTCTGTTTATATTTGCGGAGATTGGAAAAGTACGTTTTGTTTGTACCGGATTATGAAAGAATACACTATTGTCCGAAACCGGATTACATGGCAACGCGAAAAAGGACGCGGAGCGAAAACCAATTGGAAAAATACAACAGAAGATATATGGTTCGGTACGATAAATAAAAATTATTATTTTGATGTAGAATCCGTTAAACAAAAGCGCAAAGTAATTGCTCCTTATCGTGAAAACGGTCAGCCGAAAGATTGGGAAGAGACGGAACACGGGAATTTTCGTTTAACATATCCGAGTAATTTTTGGGACGATATTTCTATCCCGTATTGGTCGATGCCTGAAAATACCGATCATCCCGCGCAGAAACCGGAGAAACTTATTGCAAAATTAATTCAGGCAAGTTGTCCGGTCAATGGAATTGTGGTTGATCCTTTTCTGGGATCGGGTACAACTTCAGTGGTTGCCAAAAAACTTAACCGCCGATATGTTGGAATTGAGATGAACGAGGAATACTGTTTTTGGACAGAAAAACGGCTTGCAATTGCCGAAACAGATAAAACGATTCAGGGTTATTCCAACGGTGTTTTTTGGGAACGGAATACATTAAATATGCAGTTAAAAGAACAAAAAAATAAAAATCAATAAAATAGTTACAGTTCATACTAAAATTTTATATGTTTTTTATCCTAATCCTGTAAACCTGTTATCCTGTCAAAAAATAGAATATAAAAAATGTCACCTTCAAAAGGATGCTACCGGAACGTTATATACAATTGATTTTAAATTTGTTGTGAAAATACAATACAGGTTAAAATATGGACAACAATATACCCTATATTGATAAAATTATTTCTATTATTGTATCGCTTGCGTCGCCGGATCAGATTATCCTTTTTGGTTCCTACGCACGCGGAGATAATACGGAAAAAAGTGATCTTGATTTGCTTATTATCAAAAAAGGTCTAAAAAACGGACGAAAAATGAGCAATTCGATTTACAAGGCTTTTTTTGAAAATGAAATTGGTATTCCGGTTGATTTACTTACAATTGATTATGATCGATATATTGAATTGAATAATGAAATTGGATATATCTATAAAACAATAAAAGAACAGGGGAAAATATTATATGGAACGTTATGAATTCTGGATTGAAAGAGCGAAAAGCAGTTTTGAAATATCGAAACTCGCTGTCAATATTCATGCCGATGTTTACTATGAAGATTTGTGTTACCAATCTCAACAAGCTGTTGAGAAGGTATTAAAAGGACTTTTAATCTATTATGGAGTGGAGCCTGAATTTACTCATAATATTGAAATACTATTAAAAGAACTTAAAAATTTTACAGAAATTCCTGACCATATCAAAGAAGCAGTACAATTAACTAATTACGCAGTTCAAACAAGGTATCCAGGTGAATATGATGAAGTTACAAAAGAAGAATATGAGAACAGTATAAAAATAGCAAAAGATTGTTTAGATTGGGTCAAAATTAAAATTAAAGAAAGGAAAGAAAATAAAAAATCGTGATATTTCAGTAGAATTTTCACAAGGATACTGTGAGACGCAATACATTGTGTCTCTGCTTTTTTCAATGACTTTATTTTTGTCTTATTTTGTTGCAAAAAATTAAATAAAAGGAGAATTTTTTATGAAAACATGGTTTATTACAGGCGCAAACGGCGGATTAGCCTATTCAATGCTTGAGATATTACTTGAGCGAGGTGATCGTGTTGCCGCTACGGTACGCAAACCGCAAACACTTGATGAGTTACAGAAAAAATATGGTTCAAATTTATGGTGCGCAAATCTTGATTTAACTGATTCACACGCTATTAAGCAGGTTGTCAGTCAAGCGATAGAGAATCTCGGAACTATTGATGTATTAGTAAACAACGCCGGATATGGATTGTTTGGGGCGGTGGAAGAAGTGAGCGACGCTCAAATGGAACACTTATTTCAAACGAATTTTTTTGGTTCTTTGCGGGTTGCGCGTGCTTTTATGCCGTACTTCAGAGCGCAAGGCAAAGGACATATTGTTCAAATTTCCAGTGAGGTAGGATTTCTCTCTAACCCTGGTCAGGGATTGTATAGTGCTTCTAAATGGGCGGTTGAAGGAGTTTTTGAAACGTTGGCGAAAGAAGCCGCTCCATTTAATATAAAAATCACACTAGCAGAACCCGGCGGAATTCGAACTGGATTTTTTGCCAATCGCGGCGTGTTTGGACAAGAATTGGAAGCCTACGACGATCAACCCGTCAGAAATTTCAAAAAACTTTATCAGAGCATTCATACAAAAGAAGTGAATGATCGGGATTTGATTCCCGGCGATCCGCAAAAAATGGCAACAGTTATTATTCAGCGTGTTGACGAGGGAAATGCTCCGTTACGTTTGGTTTTAGGCAGTGATGCTTATCAAGATATAAAATTTGCCTTAACGTCAAAACTTGCAGAATTAGAGGAACAAAAAGAATTAGCCTATTCCACTGATGCAGATGATGCGGTACATAATCGGCAATAATGCAGAAAATAGTGCAAAAAGAACATAAAATCTTGAAGGATTTTATGTCGTTACGTAATTCATTATCTATCAGTGGAATTTTTGTTTGAGGTAAAAAAAATATTCGCCCTGAAAGGGCAACATAAGCCAGCCCGCCGCAACGCGGCGGGTTAGAATCCCTAACGAGGTCGCCCTGAAAGGGCAGTATATCTTGTGAATCGAACAGTTATGTTGCCCTTTCAGGGTGAAATTGGATAACCAAACGGCTGGCAATCCCATTACCATCCGAACACCGGGTCAAGTCGGCTATCGCCAGCGCGATGTTTCGGCGAAACATCGCCGACCTCTAATTTTTTGACATAAACAATTATCCCTCCAAAAATGTGAAACAATTAGAAAATTTCGTTTATTACTGAAACATTTCACGCACTACGGTTGATTTGGAAAAGAGGAATTTTCCCGATACTTCATGGGGAATCACGTCAACATATTCGTAATCAATATGGATTCCTTGACCAAGATAGAGTTCGGTTTGCTCACGAAGAAAGTCAAGATCAGGTTGTTGAAGCGGTTTGTTTTGACCGCAGCCGACTCGATACAAAACTTTTCCGCGTTCTTCCTGAATAATTTGGATTTGACCAAACGAAGGACGTTTCGAAACGATAAATGTTGCCAACGCCACACCGGAACAAAGCCGGTTGTCCATTCCGACAATAAAATCCGTAACTCGTCCGGTGATATTATCGATTCGCGGCAACGCACGACCACACGAACAAGTTCCGGCAACCCACGACGCCGTATCGCCAAGCCGATAACGAATCATCGGCATTACGGTGTTCAACAAATCAGTTACAATAATCTCGCCGGTCTCGCCGGTTTCCGTGTGGCGTGAACCGCGAACCAGTTCAATATAAAGACCTTCCGCCATAAGATGCATTCCGTTGTGTTGATCGCATTCGCTGGCAACAACAGAAAATTCACGACATCCAAGACGATTGAACACCGGCGCGCTCAACGTTTCCTCAATCAATTGCCGATCTTCCGGCGTAAGCACTTCCGCCGACGTAATAATTCCTTTCGGTTGGTACGCGGAAACTCCGCGCTGTTTCAAAAAAGACGCAAACAATGCCAACGCCTTAGCATAAGCCAAAATAATCGGAGGTCGGTAACGTTTAAGTTGTTCATTAAACCGGAGCATTAATTCCGGTGTTATATTGACGGAATTGAGTTGAAGTGTTTTGGGAAAGATCAACGATTTGATTTGTTGTTTCCAACCTGGAACCGGCATATCCCGCGCCGCGCCCCAAAGTGACGCAAACCGTTGTCCCTCCTCGTAACCCGCCCAACGATCATGCCGTAACATTGCCGCCTGCCTTGCCCATTTTCGTTCAATATTGTAATAATAATTAACCGGCGTGCCGGTCGAACCGCCGGTTTTGTCGAAAATCAGACGGTTTTTCGGATACTCCGGATCAAGCATTGTCTGAAGATTCGCCTGAACATCACGCTTTTCCAATATCGGTACGGAAAGCATGTCCGTATCCGTTTTAATATCGCTCGGAACAATGCCCGCATGATCAAACGTCGATTTATAATAGGGAATCCGACTGTAAGCGGTATCAAGAATATTACGTAAACGCTGCCAAACGAGATGGCGAAGTTCGTCCGGCGGAAGAAATTGAGTCCGCTCAAATTCCCGCCAATAAAAAATTTCCGCATAATCGCCGCTACGCCAAAGATCAAGCGGTTTCAAAACGTGTTTGACAAATTGTTGATAAATCAACATAAGATTATTATAAATTCCATTGAAAGATTATTTGTCCCTGACATCCCATTGGTTACTATGGTCACTAATATAAACTTTAGGAATATTAGGAACGATAACGACCAATGGGACAAATAGTTTTTAAAACAAATAATCGTTAAGATAAAATTTGCGTTTAGTTTTAGAAAATCTCTAAGGTTTAATTGTCGGAACTTTTTCCGCCGGATCATTTTTTGTATCGTTATCATTTTTCTCTTCCGGCGGAGCGGGAGTTGGCTGGGTAACAGCAGGGCGTTCCGTATCGATTGGAGAAGATGATGGTGTGGTCGCCGATTCTATCGGAATCCGGTTGACAACGGTTCGTTTCCGTTCAATCGTATAAGTGTACGGAACCCATTTTTCCACTGTTACCGGTTTCCGTACAGTCCGTGTTACCGGAACAACTTTGGCAACCTTGACTTCGTAAGGTTCAACACGTTCTTCCGTAACCGTTTTATAAATTGTTACTGGAATCTTCTCAACATGTTCCTCTGACACGATACGCCGAACCGTTACCGGAGTTTTTTGTTCTACTTTTTCGACAACCGATTTATAAGTGGTGATTGGAATTTTGCGGACAACTTCTTCCTGCACTGTTTTCGGAACCTGAACTTGTTCCGTTCGGACAATCTGCTCTTCACGGAATGTTGTTCGTGTAACCGGAACTTGTTCGGTATGCTGTTCCTGCAACATATTTGTTACCGGAACAGTCTGAGTTATGTAATTCGGTTGATAAACCTTATTGACTTCATAACGCGGCGCTCCTTCCATTTCCGTCCAGTAAAATCCCGGTAACCGCCAACGTGTCGTTCCTGTTGCCGGATCGTAATATTCCGCACGCTGCCATGCAAGGCGCGTGTATGTTTTACCCGGTTTGACCTGAACCGAATCAACATAGCCGCCACGATCCACCGTTTGTTCCACATAATTTGTTACAGGTCGATTGACCGTGTAAGTCCGTTCCTGCATTGTTGTTTCCTGTACGGGAATGCGCCGCGTTTCAAGAATTTCGCGTTCCTGCGTTTCATAGACTTTTTTTGAAACAAGATAATGTTCTTCGCGTTCTGTTGTTTCCGGCACCAACCGTGTAACATGATAACTCGTATCACGGTATTCCGTTTCTTCAACCGGACGATTTACCGTATAACGTCGTTCTTTCATCGACGTTTCCGGCACGCTTCGGGCAACCGTGTAACGGCGTTCACGCTGCTGCGTTTCCCAAACGGTTTGATAAGTTGTTACTTCTTCCTCGATGTATTGAGTTTCAACAACTTTTTTATAACCAGTCATGTTCACCGGTTCCGTAACCGTTGAATGTTCCAACCGGTAGGTCTGACTGTTGCCGGTAATAATACTGGTGCAACACGGCGATGCGGTATCAACCGCTCCTGTAATTGTAATACCAAAAACAGCCGCGAAACACAATGTCCAATGAAAAATTTTATTCATCATGGGAAAACTCTCCTTCTTTAAAATTGGTTAAAACAATCTTTCAATTTTACGCAGTAACAAACAAGGTGTTTGCAATTTTTTCCAAATCTTTAATAATTTTCCCCTTTTTGCGGAAAAAAATCAAAAAATTTTATCAACACGGGTAAAACCAAGCCAAATGAAAAAATCGGCATTTCTTAACAAAATGAACGAACACACGGTATAATAGCCGTTATGAAATAACACGTCAAGTTGATAACCAAAAATCTTTAATCATTTTATCATTAAAATTGCTCTAATTTTAACGGCTTGCCGTTATAATCGATTTAATCGTTAAAATAAGTCTTGTTCGGTGTTCGGCGAGAAGCCTGCAAAATCATTTGCGGCGTTATTTACCTCTGTCCCATTTTGTCCTTTAGGCAGCGTGCAAAAATAATTTGCTCAGAGGTTCCTAATTGAGTCTAGATATTGTGTTTTTCAACAATTAATCTAACATGAATTAGTTTTTTCTACGCCCTGAAAGGGCTAAGATTACTGCATTTTTAATAAGTTTGATTTTTATTAATTTTTGTACTATTGATCAAGTTAGTCTCGCGCGCTGTCTTACGTCTCTACACTGAAATTTTAGAGACGTGAGAGCAATAGCGACCAAAGGGACAAATAATTTTTAAGACAAATTTGCATTTAGGCAAAATAGATTTTTAGAAATACCCATTCATTATTTCAGAATTATTTTAAGCGGGTAGGCGATCTCAAGAACCACCACTGTGAATGCTGGGAATTTTTTTGTACTAAAATCTCCATGCGAACCCGACCGTTCCGCCTCCTGCGGAAGTATCGCCGGCGCGGTCGAGATAGACGTCGCCGTTGTATTCGAGGAAGAACAACGTGTTTCGGCGTTCAGTCAAGAACCAATTCATTCCGACATTGAATCCCCACTCAAAACGTCCGAGAGAAGCGGTGCTGCCGACAACATTAGTTTTTACGCCCGTTCCTTCAAGAGCCGGATAATAAATATCTGTTACGGGTCGGGAGTCGCCGAAATTCCAACCAAGTTGACTTCCGGCGTGGAAATCAATTCGCCGCCAGTTTTTCATTACTTCTAGTCCGGCGCGGGCAATGAATTTCGTTAATTCTGAACGTTTATATTGTCGGTATTCATTTGATTTTTCCAGATCGATGGAATGTTCAGTGGAACTTCCGATTCGTGTTACTTCCAGATCGGCGCCGGCAAAGAACCGGACATTCCAATCACGTCTGGCTTTGAAACGCCGCCCGATTTCAAAATTCAAATCAAATGTATTTCCGTCATAGTTGGCTCCGTAACGATAACCGTTATTTGTTCGGATCAGATTATTGTTTTGCCAACCTCCGCCGATATAGGTTCGAATATCTAAATTGGAACGAAAAACCTGACCGTAATACAAACCGAGATAATAATCTTCGTTTCTCACCTGATCGGAATAATTTGACAGTTTCCCTTCTTCACGTCCGAACAACAATCCGAAAGAGCGTGTACAGTTTGAAAGGAACGACAACCCCGCCTGTACGCCGTAAGATTGTAAGTTGAACCCCTCTTTGAAATAATTGCTTTCAAAATCGTCGCCGCGTCCGACAAACGTCATCCACGCGGTTCGTTGCGGGCGATGAGATTGTCCTCTTGCCTGTAACGTTGACGCGGCGGATTCTTGTGACGGATGTTCCGCACATTCGCTAAGCCATTCCCGTGTAATCTGCTGATAAGCCGTCCGATACATTTTTGTTTGCGCCAGCATCAATGAAGTTGCAACAATATCGCTTAACGGACGCGGTTCACGGCGAATATAACCGCTAATAGTTACGTAATTTGGTTGATCATAATCCAGTTCAAAGTCGAAAAATGCGCTGGAGGAATTATCGACGCCGGCAAAACGTCCGTTTAAGGACGACCAATAATTCAATACTTTCCGGTTTTCAAAACTATTCAGTTGGTTTTTGGTAACAATTGGAACCGGCGTAAACAAAACATTTTCGCCGATATAAACGTCGTCTTTGACCGTCAACATATCCGATTCCGATTCTGTTGCGCCGAACCGCCAGTAATAATGGGAACCGTCGATAAAACTGACCACATTGTTGACGGTTCCGTTCCCG
>JAIRLW010000165.1 GCA_031259095.1 Planctomycetaceae bacterium
TCTCCCTATTATCTCTTTCGTACTAAAAAAAACAAGGTAGGCGATGTTTCGCTGAAACATCGCCTCGGCGATAGCCGACTTGCCTCTGTGTTCGGTAGGAAATCGGAAAACCAAACGGCTGGCAACACTAATTGCCGTCCGTACATAAGGTCATTGTCGGCTATTGCCGACGCAACCTTTTGGTAAAAAATCGCCTACCTGCTATTGACCGGACGGCTATATTTTCAGAAAAAATAGATTCATGATGATTGTTTATTGTCAAATTCGTCCCAAAGTCCATCCAAGTCAGCTTCTTTGGGAATTCCGCCAAAAGCAACAACACGATAGCGGAGTTTTAATTCGTCTCCTTGCGGGAGCAGAAACGGTTTACGAAGCCAATTCATGGGCGTTGGCGAACAATTACCGTAATCTCTTGTGAACCAAGGACAGTTTTCAAAAGTCGGATGCGGCGCTTTGGACGGACAAAATACGGCAATTCCTTCGACCACTTCTTCTTTCAGTCCGGCGCGTTTACCGTAAAACGCCATCCAACGCGACGGTTTCCCCAATGTCTTCTCCTGACCTTGAACGCCATCGGCATTGACCAAAACACCGCCGCCTGTCGGAGCAAGATCAGGAGCGCAACGAACTCCAAACAAACCGTGATTCGTCTGTTCTACTTTAATATCCGTCAACGCCTTGAGAACAATATCGGCGTCCAGAATATAACGGCGTTCATCAAGAATCTTGATCACGAAAAGCCGTTGATCTTCGATAATTGGGGAACGCTCGGTTTGCTTCCAAGGTTCCGGTTCGCCTTGCGGAATCCAGAGGCAACGGTCTGTGATTTCGACACTTGTATTGTCAATTTTGAATTTTCCCTTTTCATCTTTGACAAACGCGGGACCTTGTGAAAGAATTTGTCCCTGACTGAGTGAACCCTGCCAGTAATTCCCGCCGTTCACTCGGTCAAGCCCAAAAAACAATGACCGGTGATGAGGCCAAGGCATTGCGGTTTCTGCTGTCAACGATAAACCGCTTAATGGTCCAATGACTGGATAAAAATAAGGATACTTCAATGTTTTATGTGCTCGGTAGGAGGTTAAAACGGTGTTGTTTTGATTACGCACCCACAACTGAAACAGTTGATGTTTTCCGTCAGCCGTATCGGGATAAGCCGTCAGATGTTGCGGCGGATTGTCACCGCCATTGCTGATAAAATAATCTTTCGGCTGGGCAAACAAAGAACCCGCTGTTAAACCGGTTCCGGTTAAAACAACGGAGGCTTTTAGAAAATGACGTCGATTCATCTGTCGATCCTTTCATAAATAGTGAAACGTTCAAGTAAAATACAAATTACCTATTCATTTTCCATTTTTTCAATAGGACGTCAAGATGAGCGTTGGTTGCCGTCTGTTGGGAACTTCTAAAAACCTCGACTGAAATCGACCGAAAACGGCTGCCGTTGGCGTGCGTTACCGGCTCATTTCGGTTCTTGGTTCCCCATTTACCATCGCTTCCGTCCGTCGCTTCCGTCGTTGGATTGACCTGGGCATTTTCGACCATATTGAAGAGTCTTTACACGGTAGGATAAATTAGATAAAACCGATAACGCCTTCATCGCAATCGCTAATATCTGTGTGTTTTTGAGAAATTAGGGTCAACACGCCCTAGCATTATTTTTACCACGAAAAACACGAATATTCACGAAAGGTTGGAAAAATAATTTTCACGTCCTTTCGTGTATTTCGTCGTTAACAATTGGCGTTAACAATTGGCATTGGAAACGCCGCTGAATAATTACCGGTATTTTAATCAGGAAACCGTTTGATTTTGTTCTTTCAACTTGCGGATGAGCGCGGAAAGCCGGGATTTTTTACGGGCAGCCGCATTTTTATGGATAGTTTTTTTTGCGCCGGCTTGGTCGAGTGATTTGACCGCAATGCGGAAAAGTTGATCCGCTTCTTCCGCATTGCCCTCGCGGACTGCTTTGACCACATTTTTACAGCGGTTACGAACAAACGACCGATTGGCACGGTTGCGTTCCCGCGCCGTAATGTTCTGACGAAGACGTTTTTTAGCACTTTTAATGTTTGGCATAAGTTTTCAGGTAATAAAATTGAAATCGTGACCGTTCCAGAAAATAAAGACACGGCAATCGGTAAAATGATCAAGTTTCCATTGAACCTATTTAATATAATCCGGTTTTATTTTTCGGATGACATTAATTTTCGGCATGATTAATTTATCTATTTTGTCGTGTAAAAATTTTTGGCGTAAATTATTGAGGCTTAATTATGCCGTTTTTGGGCAACTTTGTCTAGTAGTTCCCCCAAATCTTTGTAGGAAAAATCGATTGCCGCCAATTGATGTCCGTATTCCTCCGATTTTTCATAATCTTCCAACTCAAAGGCAAGTTTCGCGGCAAGATAAAGCACTTTCTTTTTCGATTCTCCATCCGATAAGGCTGCAACCGCTTCTTGGTAATGAGTCATCGCCAATTTGTTTTGCTTAATCATTTGAAAACATTGACCCAACGCAAGCAAACATTCGCCTTTACGTATTTCTTCCGCTTTTGCCTGTTGAAATTCGGTAATCGCTTCTTTAATTTGTTTCCGTTGCTGGAGTAAAACGCCGTATTCGAAATGATAACCGGCATGATTGGGGTGATATTGAATCCGATGTCGGGCAAGTTCCAGATTTTTCGCGTCGTATTCCTCTTTTGTCTTATAAAATTCGGTTTTCGTTGATTCCTTTCTTGTTTTCTCAAACTCTTCCTTGAGCGACAACACTTTGGCGTGTAATTTTTGTTTTTGCGTATTCAGCAACCGCTCCGCAATATCCGGCGATTCATGGGAAAGCGGAACCGCTTGAAGATAATATTGTTCAGATTTTTCATAATCTGCCTGTTGGTAAAAATGTTGGGCGAGTTCGAGGTAATTAGCAATATCATTCGGATTCTTTTTGATTCGTTTTTCGACCTGTTCCAGATAAGTCAGCGGACGTCCCATCACGTCTTCAGTTTCCGAGAATTCCGTTTGGGCTTGGGCATTGCGGACTTGGTTGGAATCACCGGTGGCGTATTTTCCTTTCTGAATTGTTTTTTCAACCGTCAAATCTTTGCGAAGTTTTTCGGCGTCCTGATCATTCGGTTTTACTTTGAGAATCCGGTGGACACAAGCCAATGCCCCGTCATAATCGGCAAGATCACGCAATGCCGTTCCACAAATTCGGTTGGCTTCGAGATGAAACGGGGCTGAGTCAACGGCGGCTTTGTAATATTCGACGGCAACTTCATGGTGTCCCAACTCCTCGCACGCTCCGCCTGCCGAAAGTAAAGCGTCCACATTCCAAGGATCCGATTGCAACGACTCCACCGATGATTTGAATACTTGCTCCGGTTTTTTAGAACGCATTGTTTTTTTTCCTGAACCTGTGAGAACCGAAAAAATACCTTTTTTTTTCGGTTCGCCGTGCTTTTTTTTCAGATTAGCAAGGAACGATTTAAGATAAATGGGATTGCCGGGATCGCCAAGAACACATTGAATAAACCACTCATTGGCATAATCAAAATTTGTCATTGACATTTCTTTATTGCCGTAAGCAAAGAATTGCTGAAATTTTTTACGATCCACAGTCGTCGCGGATGATTCATTGGAAACGGTATTCATATTCGTTTGAAAAAAACAAGGTTACGGAATCCTCATAACACACGAAAATTCGGTTTTTATTTTTGATGGGTTATAAAATTTATTGGATATTTACGTAGCAGAGACGCAATGCATTGCGTCTCTACAAAACCGAATCTTAAAATTTAACGAGTCAATATTGAGGCGGCTTGAAATATAACGTGTTCTTAATCATTATGTTCTAAATCGCTTTTTGAATCAAGTACGCTGATTTCTTTCAAGACCGGAATTTTTCTGATTATTTCGGAATTGGGAGAGGCAATTAAGGCAACTTCTAAAAACTTGTTTTTTGATCGACCAAAATCAACCTAATTCGACTAAAATCGATTTTGGTCGATTTCAGTCGAAGTTTTTAGAAGTTCTCTTAATAGTTGATAGTGGAAAGTGATTGTAATATTTCCGTCCCGTTAGGGACACAATGTTGGATCAATTCCTAATTTTACCAACAATATCGTTCCCAACGGGACGGACTAATTACTAATTAATTAGAATGTTTCATTTGAAACTACTGCCCCTAATCTCCTTTTTTACACATTTTTTACACAATAACGCCGTCCACCATGCGGACAATTCGGTCGGCGGTGTTGGCAATCATGTTGTCGTGAGTGACCATGACAATGGTTAATTTTTGTTCCCTATTAAGACGTTGGAGCAGTTCCATAATTTCTCTTGCCGACGTCGCATCAAGATTGCCGGTTGGTTCGTCCGCCAGAAGAATTTTCGGTTCTGAAATTAACGCCCGCGCAATCGCCGCACGCTGCATCTCGCCGCCGGAAAGTTCACACGGTTTGTGTTTCAGACGATGAGATAATCCCACCTTGTCCAGTAACGTTTTTGCCTTTTCAATGTACATGCCGCGGCGGAAACAATAACCCCAAATCCCTTCTCGAATCATTAACGGCGATAATACGTTTTCCAATGTCGTCAATTCCGGTAACAAATGATAAAACTGGAAAATAAAACCAATCGAACTGTTACGTAAATAATCTCGGCGAACAATCGGAATATTGTCAATCCGTTGATCTTCAAAATAAACGGCGCCCGATTCCGGCTTGTCCAACGTTCCAAGCAAATGCAATAACGTACTTTTACCCGAACCGCTTTGACCAATAATCGCAACAAATTCGCCGGTCCGCACCGATAAATTAACTCCCTTCAGTACAGGAATTTTCAACCTTTTCCGGTAATAACTCTTGGTCAGATTTTCCGTCCGAAGTAATTCATTGACCGTTTTTTCCGACACAATAACAGAAACTTCTCTCTTTTTCAGAACAGAACCAGACCGTTTACGCCGAAATACCGTCTCCCGATTTTCACGAACAAGGTGAACTACCGGTAAAATAATCTTGGTCTGTTCAATAACTTTTTTTTGTTCAGTATTTTGATTTTGTTCAATCTCTTGATTCTGTTCCGTACTTCTACTGTTACTGTTATTGTTACTGTTGCTTTTACTTTTGTTTTGTGCAGATTCTTTTTGCACGGAATTGTTATTGTTATCCGGTTGTGTTTTCATTTTATTTCGTGTTAGGAAAACGTCGATATCTTCAAAATGTTCGTTGGTTTGAAATTCTTCCGCCGGATTGGTTTCGGCAAAGGTTGGAGAGGATTTAACAGTAACAGGTTTTTCGTCAAAATTGCGGTCCCAATCCGGTAAAGGCGGAATTTCCGGAAAATGACTTGCTCGTTGTGTTTCCTCCAACCGGTCAATTTTCGAATGGAACCGGTCAATCGGATCATCCTGACGATCAAATAATTTCCGGTCAAATATTGTTTTTGAATTTTCAACAGCCGGAATATTTTCGTATAAAAATGGAACGCGATACGGCAATTCCCGTACCGGAATTGCCGTTCGGGTCGAATGCGCAACAGATTCTTTGAATGGCGAAGGAATCATTTTAGGGGAAGTGGTAGGCAACGGTAAAGGTTTTTCAAACAATTCGTCTAATTCAATGGTTGGCGGATTCAGCAGTGTACGACCATCCGGTCCCCGAAGAACTCCGGCAAGCCGAACATTCGGTTTCGGCGCCGGTTCCGGCGGATCAAGACGCGGCTTGACTGGTCGAAAATCTGCGGTCGGTCGGGATTTCATTGTGGAAGGTTGTGAATTGTGAGTTGGAATTCGGAGTTAGCGGAAGCGGAAAATGTTCTGTCAATCGTTTGTGTCACAAACCTATTTCAGCGGAATTTTTTTGTTTTTCAATCTCGTCCCTGCGGGACTAATACAAAATAACGTATCACGAAATTCCGCTGAATAATTACCCAATCCCAAACCACAAATAATGTTCACATTTAATTTCTTAACGATTAACTTCTTAGCGATTAACTTCTTAACGATTCCACCGGATGCAGCCGCGCGGCACGAATCGCCGGAAGAACTCCCGATGCAACCGCAATAAATATTGCACCGTAAATAATCCAAAATACGGTTGTTGGTTGTACCATAGTTGGTATTTCGTAAAAGGAATAAATTTCTGGACTGAATACGTCGCTCCGAAGAATGTAGGATAAAACTCTCGCAATCTCTTTAATGTATTTAACAAACAATAATCCCATCATTAACCCCAATCCCGAACCAACCGCGCCCAGCAATAAACTGTAATACAAAAATATCTGCATGATTCCGCCGCTGCTCGCGCCCAGTGATTTCAAAATTCCAATGTCTTTTTGCTTTTCAATAACAATCATATAAAAAATCGCCAGAATACCAAAACCGGCAACCGCAAATATCAGAAACAGTAACACATTGAGCATTGCCAATTCATTGAATACGGCTGCGAGTAACGTTTCCTGCTTGTCGCGCCACGTACTGACTTTGAACAATTCCTGTGGAAAAACTGCACGGATTTTATCACGAATCACATCAATATCAACGCCCGGTTTGGCTTTAATCAAAATTTGCGTTACGGTCGGCTTGCCGGTTGCCGGATCAAACATTCCGCGTAGTTGTTGCAATTTTTCTATCGGTACGAAAACAAGACTCTTATCATATTCCATCATCTTACTTTCATAAAGATCGACTACCGTAAAACTGTCGCTCTGGAATTTAAGCGGAACGCCGGCAGTCGGAAACGTAATCATGACGTCATCGCCGGGAATTAACGCCAGACTGTCGATCACCATTTTCTGACCGGTTTCCGAATCAACCTGATCCACACGGCTGTAAAGCGAAATACCAATTCCAAGAATCGCGCCGGTATGCTGTTCCTTTGCCGGATTGAACTTGTTCACCGGCGCACTCGGAGATTCCGCAAACGGATCATAAGGTAATTCCGACGCCGGCGAGGATTTTTTCGTATCGGAATTTCTTGCCGCGTTCTGTTGTTTTTCGAGCCGTATCCGTTCTTCTTCGTATTTGATACGAAAATTTTCTCTTGCGGCAAAATTGTTACGGCGATAACCCCAACCGGCGTAACGCATATCGTGACGATGCGCACCGCGTTCATCGCTTCCTGCTCCCTGCGCGTCGTAACCGTTTTCGCGCAGGTTGAAACTCAATTCACGCCGATTTTCCGGATGTTGGAGATATTTGGTGATTTCACTAACGCGACTTTGCGTAACAGCGTCAATTCCCATCAACTCCACCAGAACACTAACCGGTTCCCCTTCAACTCCAATCCTGAATGTCAGCATTGCGGGAACAGTAATGATCGGCGTCATCTCTTCAATCAAATCGCCGGTAACTTCCCGAATCCGATCAATATGCCACGCCGCATCAGGAAATCCGCGATTAGCGTCAATAGATTCAACCGTTACATCGCTAAGAATCCCATGAATCCGAACTTGCATTTCATTCGTAAATCCAAGCATCACCGCGTTGACCACAATCATCGTCGCCACGCCAAGCGTAACACTAATAATCGACGCCAGCGCAATATACCGCGTTAAAAGATAACGCCAACAGAGTAATAATTTGTACATCGTAAAGGCTTCCTTGCCAATAATAATTGTTCAAATAAATAATATAAATTTTAAGGATATTGGGGACAGTTGAGACATGAGAGACATGGGACTTAAATCGACTAAAATCAATTTTATTCGATTTCGGTCGATTTTAGTCGGAAATCGAAATAATTCATTTTTGGCCAATGGTATTTTCAGCGGTTCTCATTTTTTTGAGTTTCCTTTAATTTTCTTCCGGTATTACTTTAGGTCTTCCCGGCATTGTTGTTCTTCGCGGCGGTTTGGAGGTCGAAGGCGGAGTGTCTGATGGTTTTATCGTTTCTGTTTTAATTGTTTCTGTTTTAACCGGTTCGGTAATTTTAGTTTCAGTTTCTTTTTCTTTATTGATCTCCGGCTCTTCGGTGAGTAACAGAGACGGTTTTCGCGTTGGCGGAATTTTAGACTCCGCCGGTTTTTCCTCTTTAATTATTTCAGATTTAGGCAATTCCGGTTCGCCGCCCAAAAGAATTGCGGGACGTTTAGACGGAACCGATGATGACGTTGCTGTCTCTTTTTTTATCTCGTTATTTTTTTCTTCCAATACCGGTTTTGTTTCCGGTTCATCGTCCATCAAGGTCAGTGTTTTCTTCGTAGAGGTTGACGGAGTTGAAGGAACCGCAGAAGTCGAATACGTTACCGCCGGAGATTCATTTGGTTTTTGTATCGTTTTAGAGGCGGATTCCGTTTTAGGATTTGGTAACTCAATCGGTTTTTCCTCTTCAAGGAGCGTGATAGACGTTTTTTTGCTCGGTGGTGTTGGAGAAGTTGTTGGTAACAATGGAGTTATCGATGTTGATTCGTCCGGTTTTTTCGGTTCGCTCCAAGTTGTGGAACCGGACATTCTCGTATTCGGAACAAGAACCGATTCCGTTTTCAAATCGTCCTTAATTTTAATAACAATCGCTTCGCCTTTCGTTAATGCGTCAATTCCGTCCGCCGCAAGAGCAAAAAGTTGATCGGCTTCCTTTTTATAATTGTTGTCACGCGAAACATATTCCGCAAGATCGACAAGCGTTTTGGCTTTGATCGCAGACGATTTGATTTTACTAATCAGTTTAAGTGTTTCGTTTAGATTATGTTTTTCGAGTTGGATTTTCGCTAGCCGGGCATTTAATTCGTCAAGTTGATCTTCTTGCTTGCTTTTGTAGTCTTCCGCCAAAACCGATTGATTCGAAAAAGCGGGGCGTGAAATAAAATTGGAATCGGATGATTCGTCAGTTTTTTTATAAACCTCTGTCCTTTCGGCTCTTACATGAGACATTGGGTTAACGTCAATTTTTGACAACGGACGTACTTCGGTTTTTTCAATAACCAGTTCTTGAGACGGACGCGGTTTATCGGATTGGTTCGGCGGAGCCGGAACCGAAACCATTGACGAAATATCGGAAAAATCAGACGATGAGTTAGAAAATTGAGAAGATTTATTCGAAAAAGTTTTATTTTCCAAGAAAGGGTCTGATGTTAACGAATTCAGTCGTTCCGGAATGACCGGAGTCGGCGTCGTTGGAGTTGACCGAACAACCGTCTGATCCGTTGCCGGAGCCAGAATCGGAGTTTCTTCCGGCCGCGTCCGTACTGTCCGATTCGGTCGGCTGCTGTACATTGATTTACCGTTGGGAACTCCTGATTCAGGAGCCGCGGCCGCTGCAGAATAATTTATCAGCAAACAACTTATGACAATAGAAAAAATGAACATTCGTCTCATTGAACTATTCCTTATCACGAACCAATCAACAAATTCCGTAATCCTACAAAACTGAAAACCCAATTTTCAGGTACAGTGAATATAACACAATTTTTTAAAAAAGCAAAATAGATAAAATAGATAAATTAAAAAAATGTATATCCTGTTCCGATTATAACGGTTAACGTAATTGAAAATCAAACATTGGGAGAAAATCAATTTTTTCTCCGCAGAAGAATACTTAAAAAATGAATTACAATCAACATCAAAATTCCATAATTTTTGAATTGATTGAAGATTATCCCTCATTGTCCCACATGCCTCTATCGTCCCATTTGTCCTTACACTGAAAAATTGGATTGGATATGAGGTAATAATGTTGGTTGTGGGGGGTATCATTTTGCTGCTGAGGTTGTTTAGTAAGAAAAATTAGGCGTCAATGAGGTTGTTTGTCCAATATTCATACGTATAAAAAAATTCCACTGATAGATTACAAAAGTAAACGGCCTTTGGCGGCGGATCACTAACCAATTATCCGGCAACTCTTGAAAATACCAAAATTTTTTGCTAAGATACGTTAAACTATAAGGAACCTTTAAAAATTAACT
>JAIRLW010000166.1 GCA_031259095.1 Planctomycetaceae bacterium
GGAGGAACTTAACCCCACCCCGTTGGGGTGGGCTATAATCTTGACGCCCCTATCGGGGCTAATGTAAAAAACAAAAAATATTTCAAAAAGTAGTTTGTTATTTTAGGAAAGTGCAAATATCAGTGGAATGGTAACTATTCAGTAGTGGAATTTCTCCCGTCCCGTTAGGGACGAAAATATTACATTCTGCCAACTGATATATTACGTTTTTTTTCAATTTTTAATTTTTCAATTTTTAAGGAGTGTCCATGTTTTCTTCTTCATTTCCGACACTTCGCCTTCGGCGATTACGTTTTGAGCCGGCAATACGTCGTTTGGTTCGGGAAACGATTCTTTCGCCGGATCGTTTTATTCTTCCGCTTTTTGTTCGTTCCGGCGAGGGAATCCGTCAGGCAATTCCCTCCATGCCCGATCATTTTCAACTTTCCATTGATCAACTGGTTGCAGAGGCGGAGCAAGCGGTTTCACTTGGTCTTGGCGGTATTATTTTGTTCGGGATTCCTGAAACAAAAGATTCTATCGGCAGCGATGCGATGAGTGAAACCGGAATTATTGCCCGTGCGGTTCGGGCGGTGAAAGAATCGGTTGGCAACAAATTATTGGTGATGACCGATTTATGTTTTTGTGAATACACCGATCACGGTCACTGCGGGGTTTTGCACGAAAAACCCGACGGCAGTTATGACGTGGACAACGATGCCACACTGGAAAATCTGCTTCGTCAAGGCTTAATTCATGCGCGTGCCGGAGCGGATATTCTGGCGCCGAGCGGAATGATGGACGGAATGGTTCGGGTATTGCGGAGCGGGTTGGATCGCGAAGGGTTTTCATCTCTTCCGATTATGAGTTATGCGGCGAAGTATGCCAGTGCGTTTTACGGACCGTTTCGTGAAGCCGCTGAAAGTAGTCCGAAGTTTGGAGATCGGCGTTCTTACCAGATGGATCCCGCGTCGGCAACTGGTCAAGCGGTTCGGGAGGTTCAACTCGATCTTGCAGAAGGGGCGGATATGATTATGGTCAAACCGGCGCTGGCGTATCTTGATATTGTTCGTTTGGTTCGTGATCGTTTTGAAGGCGTTCCGATTGCCGCTTACAATGTTTCCGGCGAATACAGTATGGTCAAAGCCGCAGCGGAAAAAGGTTGGATTGACGAAAAAGCAATCGTTCTCGAATCTATGACCGCCATAACAAGAGCCGGCGCAAATATCATCCTGACTTATTGGGCAAAAAAACTCGCTCAATGGCTCTAAAATAGTGAATCGTTGATAGTGAATCGTCCGCAAGCGGATTTTACCTCGTAACGTATGAAATCACGCTTGCGAACGATTCACTATCGCCTACCTTATGATTGACAAGGGAACGTTTGGTCTCATAATGTTCCATTCGTTCCTAATGTCCTTTCTATCCCTAAAATCTATCCCTAAAATCTATCTCTAAAATCTATCCTTAAAATCTATCCTTAAAAATCGTAATATTCCACAGAACTATTACCAATCAATAAACATGAATATGAAAAATTTACCAATCGGAATTCAGACATTCAAGAAAATTCGGGAAGATAACAATTGGCATGTTGACAAAACGGAATACCTGCGCCGGTTTTTCAATTCCGGCAACCGCCGCGGTGTTATTTTGGTTCTTGTTTTGGTGGTTATTGTACTTTTAACCCTTTCCGTTCTTGCCTTTTCAAAGTTTATGATGGCGGAACGCCGCGGCAGTAATCAGTCGCTTCGACAAAAACAAACTCGTTTTTTGGCGGAATCGGGAGTGGAGTATTTGCGGGTTCTTCTGATGAAAGAGCAACTCGCCATTCTTGATCTTGGCGGTTTGTACGATAATCCGGCAGAATTTTGCGGTCATCTTGTTACCGACGGGACGGCGGCGATGACCGGTCAATACGCCGGAATACAAACAGGTTTACAAAATGCGGTTGACTTGCGTGACGTCGGACGGTTTTCTGTTCTGTCTCCGCTGCTTTCCGATAACGATATTTTAACCGGAGAAAATATTCGTTATGGTCTTGAAGATGAATCTTGTAAGGTGAATCTTCGTTGGGTTTTGCAGATGGAAATTCAGCAACCGGGTTATGGTCGGACGATGTTATTGCGATTGCCCGGAGTAACGGAAGAAATCGCGGATGCGATTTTGGATTGGATGGACGAAGACAGTGAACCGCGTGAATTGGGCGTTGAAGACGATTATTATGCCGGACTTGATCCTCCGTATTATTCCCGAAACGGTATTCCCGATTCTGTGGAGGAGTTGTTGCTTGTCAAAGGTGTTACGCCGAAACTGTTGTATGGAATCGACTGGAACCGCAACAATATTGTTGATTATGGCGAACCGGAAGAATCGACGTTGGATGGGTTGGGAGTTTCTGACGGTTCGTTGAATCTTGGTCTTATTTCGCTTTTGACGCTTGACAGCCGCGAGCCGATGGTAACGCCGGACGGACTTGATAAAATTAACGTTAATATGGACGATCTTGAAGAACTCCGAACATTGCTCGAAGAACGTTTCGACAATCAGGATTGGGTTGATTACATTATTTCCTATCGGCAACAACCAGCCACCAACGTTTCCAACACGGACGGAAACAGCGGATGGAGCGGTATTCTTGCCGAAGTTACGGGAAATTCGGGCGGAACGGGCGGCGCGTCTTCCGGCGGCAACAGTACAAGAAAAATCAACTCATTTCTTGATCTTGTTGGTTCGTCTAATTCACAATCCGCCAATTTACAATCCTCTAATTCACAACCGTCTAATTTGTTGTCTTCCGGTTCTTCATCTTCTCCAACCAATTCACCGGCTCCTGTTTCACCATTTTCAGATGATCCGAACGCGATGAACGAATATCTTCCGATACTGTACGACAATTTAATGATCAGCGATCAACCTATTGTTGGTCGGATCAACATCAATCAGGCGCCGCGAACGGTTCTGGAACTTTTAACGGCGCAAGATGATGAACTCACTGATTCGGCGATGCTTTTAGGTTCGGAATGGGACGCGGCAAGTCAACTGGCCGCGTCGCTGGGAAACGGAACATCGACCTCGTTTTCCAGCGTTCAAACGGCAGAAATTATTGAAGGAATTTTAGCGGAACGAATCTGTGATCCGAATTTGATTGACCAGCCTGAAATGCACTATCCTTTTTGGCCTTACACGCACGGAATTGTTACGGATTGGGAACTGATGAAAAAGTTGGAACCTTATTTCTGTACGCAGGGGGCGGTTTTCAAGGCGAATGTTGTTGGTCGTTTTGACGAACAATCTCCGGTGGTTCGGCTTGAGGTTTGGCTTGACGCTTCGGCGGCTGGCAAACCGGCAAGAGTTATTAGAATTCGTGAATTGACGGAACTTGGTCCCGGCTATTCCGCCGAACGACTTGGAGCCGACGAATGGAGCCGCATTTCTCCTCAATGAAAACAACCCGATAAAATTTGCTGATTGTTTCGGACATTGAAGGAATACTGCTTGCGCCAAAAAATTACAAGCAGTATTATTCAACACTTCCTAATCTGTTCCTAATCGGTAATATATTAGCGGAATCATTGTAACTACTTCTTTTCTGCATTTTCCGCGAAATTTTGCGTATTCTGCGTTAAATTTAAACGCAGAATATGCTGAATAGCGCAAAACACACAGAATGTGAAGGAAAAACTACGGAATAGTTAAAAAATAAAATAGTCCACTGATATATTACAAAAGTAAACGGCCTTTGGCGGCGGATCACTAACCAATTATCCGGCAACTCTTGAAAATACCAAAATTTTTTGCTAAGATACGTTAAACTATAAGGAACCTTTAAAAATTAACT
>JAIRLW010000176.1 GCA_031259095.1 Planctomycetaceae bacterium
ACTTTGCCCCTGTGGACGAACGGAAATCAAAATCCAAAACGGCAGGAAATACACCCAAAAATCCAAAATAATTCAGATTATTTGAATATTTCGATAACAAATACGATTCATTCTTGACAATGAACGGTTAATAATGAATAATGGGCATTGTTTCTATTTTGATAAGATTTTCTGATAAGACTTGTTGATCTTTAATTCCTTTCACCGCCATGCCGGAATACCGTTATACTGCCCGTAATGAACTTGGAATCAAAATCGAAGGCGTTATTGACGCGGCAACCGAATCGGAAGCAGCCGCAACTCTTTCTGTCGGAGGCTTGTTTCCGTTGGAAATGACGCCGGTTCTGAAACAAACCGTTACCGGAAAAGTCCGCCGTGTCCGCGGTCAACAATTAGCGTCGTTTTACTCGCAACTCGCCGATCTGTTACGCGGCGGCGTCCCGTTACTTCGGTCTTTGAAAATACTGCACGACCAAACTTCAAACACCAACCTGAAATTCGTTCTGGATAATATCTATCGCCGCGTCGAAGCCGGTGAAACATTAGCGGAAGCAATGACCCGTTATCAAATTGTTTTTGGTGAAATGGGCGTGCAGATGATTCGTGCCGGCAGTGAAGGAGGATTTCTCGAAGAATCCTTAACTCATGTCGCCGAATATACTGAAACTCAGGACGACCTAAAAAACCGAATTATCGGAGCATTGATCTATCCGGTCTTGTTGTCGGCATTTTTGGTTGTAGTTGTTAGCGTGATTCTCGTGTTTATCGTCCCAAATTTTCAACCGCTCTTTGAAGATTTACGCAAACGCGGTGAATTACCGCAAATGACCGAATGGTTACTGTTTATCTCAGCACAAGCAAAATATTTTCTAATTGGTGTGATTCCAATTCTGGTTTTCGGTCTTATTTGGTTCCGGTTTTGGAGCCGGACAGAAAATGGGCGGCGATTGGTTGATCATTTCAAACTCCGAATGCCAATTGTGGGACGAGTTTATGAAGGTTTCGCTGTCGCCCGATTTTGCCGGGTTCTCGGAACTCTTTTGAAAAACGGCGTTCCCATTGTCAAATCGCTCGACATTTCAAGAGATGCCGCCGGAAACCGAATCCTCTCCGACGCGATTCAACGTGCCTCCGAAAATATCAGCGGCGGTTCAAGACTTGCCGGACCGCTTGCGGAATCAGATTGTTTTCCGCGTTCCATTGTTGAAATGATTTCGGTCGCCGAAGAATCAAACACGTTGGATTCGGTTCTCGTGGACATCTCCAGTTCACTTGAAAAGAGGAATTGGCGATCTCTAGATATTGCCGTCCGGTTTATCGAACCGCTCATGCTCATGATTCTCGGTACTGTTGTCCTTTTTCTCGTCCTCGCACTAATGATGCCTATCTTTAATATGTCAAGCATGTAAATCGTTTCAGAATAGAGAGGTAATCCCAGACAGGCAAAGTTTTTGTTGGTTTTCTGTATTTCGACCCTGTTAGGGGTCGCCTACCTTTTGATTTTCCTTACTCTATTGGTTTACGGGTTTTCTTTACAGTATTTTGCGGCGGCTTCACTGATTTTCTTCAATACTCAGTTAGGACATAGGTTTGTCTTTCGCCATTCCGTATAATCAAATTGCTGACTCAGCAGCATGTAAATAAACCGTTCCGACTCTAAAAGTCCCAACCCTTCAGTGAGACATTTAATTCCTTTGTTAAGTAAAACAAGATCGTCTGTAATATATCAGTGGAATTTTTGTTTTTGGGGGCGGAATTGCCCCCTTTTGCGGTGAACTTGCCCCCGTTCAGAGCAAACTTGCCCCCGTTCAGAGTAACCTTGCCCCCGTTAGGGACGATAGGGACTCATGGGGACTCAATAGAACCAATTCGTTGTTTTTCCTATCTTCGGCGTGTTTTGCGATATTCAGCGTCTTTTGCGTTTAAATTTAACACAGAATACACAAAATGACGCAGAAAATGGGGAACGTTGAGACCGTTACAAAGATTCCGCTGAATAATTACTATCGTCTGTCATTATTAGACTCCTTAATTAGCATTTCATGAAACAGGATAAACATCGACTGAAATCGATGAAAATCGATAAAATAATTTAATTTTAGTTCCATTGAGCGTTTGCGAGATGTTCGTTGTAAGCGGTGATGATTTCGTGTTGCCGGAGCATTCCTAGCAAGCGGTTGGGTTGTTTTGGGTCAACAACCGGAAGTTCCGAAATTCGCCATAGCGTACAGATTCGTAACGCTTTGTAAAGATCGTCGTCCGGCGCAACCGCAATTTCCACGTTACGCGAGAGGTCTTTTGCGGTTAGCGCGCCCCATTTCTTCCGGCTTCGGAAAACCGCCCAAATGTCGCTTGATTGAATCACACCGATTAGATTGTTTTCGTTGTCAACCACTGGAAATAGAGAATCCGGTTTTGACGCGATGAGTCTTGCCGTTTGCGGAATCGACGACTCTGCCGGAATAGTCAACACGGAATGTTTTTTATCTTTTTCGAGACAAGTTTCCCGCACAGTGATCACTTTCAGCAGATCAATTGAATAATTACCGAAATGGGCTTCACTGTCGATTGGAGCCAGAACTTGTTCTTCGTAAAGCGAAGTGGTGGGCGATTGGATGGCGATATGGACGAGATTAAGGATGAAGAGCGGGATGAGGAGAGTGAAATCGAAACCGATCATTTCACAAACGATTATGGCGGCGGTGAAGGGTAGTTTTCCGATACCGGCGTAAAAGGTTGCCATTCCGACGAGGACGCAGGTGGTCATATTGGGCGTTCCCGAAATTCCAACCGTTTCAAAAACTAATCCGCAACAATGTCCGAGTGTTCCGCCGATCAGTCCTCCGATCAACAGCGAGGGGGCGAGCAGTCCACCGCTACCGCCGGAGGAAACGGTTAAAGCGGTTGCGAGCATTTTTGGGATAATAAGACAGAGGATCAGGTAAAACGGCAACTGATTTTCCAACAACCGATGCATCCATCCGTAACCGCCACCGAGAACTTGCGGATAGGTTAAAGCGATACAGCCAAGAAGAAATCCGCCCAACGCCGGTTTGAAAAACTCTGGAATAGGAAGCCGTCGAAAGATTCGGTTGCGGAGTTCCATGACCATCCGAACAAAAAGAAGACCGCAAAGGGCAATGATCGGAATAAATATCAGAAACACCAAAAGATCGGTTCCGTGTTGAATTCCGACTGTTTCCGAAATTTCCAACAGACGAGTTTGACCGTGAAAAAATCGGAATATCGAATAGCCTGCCACCGACGCTAAAAGACAAGGGATAATGGCGGTGAATTCCAATGCGGTGCTGGCGTACAAGATTTCTACGGCATACAATGCTCCACCGAGCGGGATTTGAAAGATTGCTCCGATTCCTCCGGCGGCTCCGGCAAGCAGCAGAATCCGGCGATCATGGACATTCAGACGCAACGGCTGCGCCAACATTCCCGCAATTCCCGCGCCAAGAAGAGAGGTCGGTCCCTCCCAACCCGCCGAACCGCCGGAACCAAGTGTTAGGAAACTTGCCAATGTTTTGACAATGGGAAGACGATTGCGTAGGATACCGTTGCGAAAATGAAAGGAACGAATTACACTGTCGGTTCCTTCCCCTACTGCTTCCGGCGCAAACGACCAAATAAGAAATCCGCAAAGGAATCCGCCAAACGAAGGAATTAAAAGAATTAAAATCCAATATCGCGGAAGAACGAACCCGTCAAAATAAACATCTTTTCGCGGGGCGTCCCAAAACGCCTCGCCCGGCAACGCCCCAGACGAAACGGTGTAATGTTCAGGCGTGGGAAAGACAATCCCCGCCGAAGAAAAAAATCCCGTCACCGAATGTTCCAGAAACTGAGCCCCAGCGTAAATTAAAACCGCCGCAAATCCCGAAATAAATCCAATCAAAACACTGTAAACTAAAAGTTTACCTGATGAATCCCAATCAAATCGTTGTCGGAATTTGTTCGGAATGGTTTTGTTACCGTGATATTGACCTTCCATCGATGAGGGGTTAGGAATGAGGGGTTTGTGGGTTAGGTGTTGTTTTTTGTCCCATTAGTCCCCTAATATCCCAATTGTCCCTAAAAAAGTGGGACAATTGGGACATTAGGGACTAATGGGACAGTTTTCTGCTATCCGCTTTCCACTATCAACTCTCAACTACTTTCCACTATTCTGTGTGTTCGTCGTCGAAAAATTCTTCGTGGCGAATAATCCCGGATCCTTCTTCGACTTCGGTGTGGGTTTGCCATCGCCAACGTCTTGCGCCGCGTTTTTTTTCTTTTCGGACTTCAATACGCGGTTCGACATAGCAACCGAAAAAAGTTTTAATGGTTTCCCAAAACGTTGGTTCGGCGACATATTCGACATCAACGAGTTCAAAGGGTTTTTCGGGTTCGAGATAAAGTTTTCTCATGGAGGTTTTGGGACCGAAATCGCCGCCGCAACAACTACACGGCAACTTATTTTTCGGCGGTTTCACCGCATGACCACAACCCTTGCAAACATAACGGTATTCCCAATGTCCAAAGCCGTAATGATTGTCTTTCATACAAAAAAAATGAATTCGCTAAAATAAATGATATTTTTATAACGTTTCATATCAGGTAGGCGACGTTTCGGCGAAATGTCGCCTACCTCCAGATTATTCGCGTAAATAACCAAAAAAGTATATCCGTTTTACTCCCTTTTGTCGAGACCAAAATTAGTAGTGGACAGTTAATAGTGGAGAGCAGCCTCATTAGTCCTAAGGGACGATGGGGACTAATGGGACATTAGGATAAAGGAGACAACTCTCCACTCTTAACTATCAATTATCAACTACTATCAACTACTTATTTTTCCTCTTTACAGGAATTTTGAAAATTTGTATTATTTTTGAGTTGTTGAGATTTCGAAAATTAATTCTAAGGAGATTGTCGATGTTTTTTTTGCGTATCATTCTAATTATTCTATTTTTTGTTGTTTTTGGGGAATTTTCTGGAGTGGCGGGTCAGGTTTATCCGGCGCAACCCTCGACCAACTCCACACCGCAACCCAATGCGATTCAACAACCTCTTCGTCAAATGCCCTTGCAAACTCTGCCCAAAACCGTCATGCAAAACGGAGCGCCGGTTTATCCGCAACCCTTCAATAGTCCGAATCAACCCGGAATGGCGAATCGGACAATGCCAACCGGTTACGGTTCGCCCTACCCTACCGGTCAAACCCATCCCAACTATCCCGTTAAAGTCGCAACAACTCAGATGCCCGGTTCGGTTTACGGTGTGCCGCCCCAAAACCAAACAACAACTCTTCCGCAACCGCAACAAACTCAACGCGAATTGGTCGGTCATGCCGAACCAATCACCCGAATCATTCCCTTCTTTCTCACTCCCCAAGAACAACAAGAATTAGACGAATTTCTTATTCGTTGGGAAAAATACAGTTTAGGGATTAAACGTTATGATGTTGATTTCAACATGTTCCTCTACGATGAAACGATTCCCGGTTCGATTCCCGGTAAACCGTTAAAAACAGCGTTTGGTTATTTCAAATATATCGCTAAACCGTTACGGTTTGTCTATCACGTCGAAGGCGAATGGATCGACGATAAACAAGTCAAACACGATGAGAAAAAAAATAGAAATGTCCTCGCCGAAAAAATTATCATTAACGAAGAATCTGTTTTTCGCTATGACTTTAACACTAAGAAAGTGCAACAAGTCAATGTTCCGCCGGAACTGATCGGAAAAGGAATTGCCGATAGTCCGTTGCCGTTGATCTTCGGAGCCAAAGCAGACGATATGAAAAAACGGTTTAGTATGAAAATTGTTACCAACGAGCAGCACAAAAACACTCAAATTTGGTTGCTGGCAAAACCTCTTCTCCTCGAAGATCAGCAAGAATTTTCTCAAATCGAAATCCGGCTCGATAAGGAAACTCTTCGCGCAACCGCTCTGAAAAAAGAAGATATTAACGGAAAAGCGTGTACGGTGTACACGCTTCTTTCGCCGGTAATCAATGGTCGGGTGACGGCGTTTCTGGAAGATCTTAAAAAATGGTTTACGCCGGCGGTGCCGGACGGATGGACGTTAGATGTGCAGGATTGGGTTCTCGAAGTTCAGACAGCGCAGCAACCAACGACAACCATTCGTCCCGCAACTCCCCAACCGCCCATTGTAAACCCACAACCCGCTCGAAACGAAATTCCCCTCTATCAACCAAGATAGGGATGTGAAGGTAGTTGTCTGGTTCAGGTAGGCGATGTTTCGCCCGAAACATCGCTTGTTTTTGATCGACCGAAATCGATTTTAGTCGATTTTGGTCTAGTTTGGTCTAGTTTGGTCTAGTTTGTACACTTGCTCATTTTCAGTAATTTGATATTCTGTTATGGTCATTCATCATACTTGAAGCCTTTAGCAAAATCATCATATTCTTCAGTTCACGATGTCTGTTTCTGATTCTCGACAGGGTCGGCGCAAAAAGATGTTACGCGGAACACTGATTGTTGGCGTTGGCATTCTGTTGAGTCGTTTTCTTGGGATGCTCCGCGACGTTGCCACAGCCGCGATGCTTGGGATGTCTGTTGGCGGGGTGATGGACTCTTTTGTGTTGGCATTCCGACTTCCTGATATTGCCCGACGTTTGTTTGGCGATGGAACGCTTAGTATTAGTTTTATTCCTGTTTTTAGCAAGGTCTGGCAACAGGATCAAAAAAAGGCGTGGATATTGTTATCGGTGATGCTTCTTTGGGTGTTTCTTTTTCTGATGAGTTTTGTGGTGATTGGCGAGATTTTATGCGGGATTGGTTTTACGATTTTCCATCCTGACAGCAAAGTTTATTTGACGTCTCATCTTTTGTCGCTTCTATTGCCGTATTTGATTTTCATTTGTATGGCGGCGATTACATCGGCGACACTTCAAACACTGGGACATTTTTCTCTTCCGGCGATCATTCCTTCGATTCTGAATATGATTTGGCTTCTGGGGATTTTACTGATTGCCCCGAATTTCACCAACAATCCGGCGTCGCAATGTTATCTTCTAACGCTTTGCATTCTTGTTGCGGGCATTATCCAGTTTTTCATTCATTTTCCATTTTTGAAGCGATATGGTTTTTCTCTTAATTTTGCATTTTCCAAAGTGGCGACGGAGATAGGTCAGATTTTTCATGGTTTTTTCCCGCAACTTTTTGGTTTGATGTCGATTCAGTTAAATCTTTTGTCGGCGAGCGGCATTGCGTGGCTTTTTACTGGTTCGCCGGAAGAAAGTATTCGTTGGCTTGGGCGAATGGTCATGTTTCCGATGCATTCGGGAGCCGTTTCCGCGATTTATTACAGTGAACGTCTTTACGAATTTCCACAAGGTTTGATTGGTCTTGCGATTGCGACGGCAATTTATCCGTTGCTGAGTCAACACGCCGCCTGCAAGAATTACGCGGCGCTTGGCGAAGATCTTTCGTTGGGATTACGAGTTCAGTTTATGTTTTCGATTCCGGCGGGCGTTGGATTGATGTTAATGTCGGAAAAGTTATCGCATCTTCTTTTCCAGCGCGGAGCGTTCACGCCGGACGATATGGCACGAACCGCCGATTTGGTTTTTTGGTTTGGTTCCGGCGTTTGGGCATTTTGTTCGTTGCCGATTGTCATTCGGGCATTCTATGTTCTTGGCGACATTTGGAATCCTTTTCGTATTGGTTTGCTGAGTTGTGTGTTGAATCTTGTTCTTGGCTTGTTTTTGATTTGGTCGATGGCGGAACAAGGTTTGGCGTTAGCGGCAAGTATTGCGGCAGAAAGTCAATCGTTGATTCTTTTTCTGATTTTCGTTAAAAAATATCAGCAAATTGATATAAAATCGATTATTCTTGGCATCATCCGATCCTGTATCGCAACGTTGACAATGGCGTTGGTTGTTGCTCTTATTATGAAGGCATTACCGGGCGAGAGTTCTCTGGATGACATTATTCATCTTTTACTTGGCGGTGTTGTTGGCATTTTTGTCTTTGCGGTGGTGTACCGGTTTGTCGGCGGACGCGAACTTGGCGTTATCATTCGCGGATATATTAAAAAGAAGACGTTGCCGAAACAAAACCGGAAACACCGAAAAAAGTGAAAAATGGGTAACGGAGTTTTTTATCCGCAGATGACGCAGATTTTCGCAGATTGTTTTGGGGCATTTCTAAAAACTCGTTTTTTGATTAACCGCAATCAACCCAATTCGACTAAAATCGATTTCAGTCGATTGTAGTCGATTCGGTCGAAGGCAACTTGAATAATTTCCCGAAATCTAAAAAAATTCTGAAAAATTTGTAATCTATCAGCGGAATTTTTTATTTGAGGTTAAAAAAGTATTCGCCCTGAAAGGGC
>JAIRLW010000198.1 GCA_031259095.1 Planctomycetaceae bacterium
TTTACACGGCTACAAGGAAGTAGTTGTACAAAAGGAAATAAAGGAATGGATTCCTACAAAAAATACAAAAACTCCGGCATCGACTGGATCGGAAAAATACCAGAACATTGGGAAATAAAAAAATTAAAACATGTTTCTGAAACGATAATGGGGCAATCACCACATTCGGAGGATTGTACTTCCGATGAGATTGGTTTACCATTTTTACAAGGAAATGCTGAATTTGGTACATATTCGCCAACTGCAAAATATTATTGTGATACAGCAAGTAAATATGCTCCACAAGATTCTATATTACTTTCTGTACGTGCTCCTGTTGGTGCTATTAACAAAGCGAACAAGATTTATGGTATAGGACGTGGTCTTTGTGCTATTATTTCGGATAACAAAATTTATGATTCGAATTATATTTGGTACGTACTAATCATTACAAGAAATGAACTCTGGCAAATTGCAACAGGTTCTACTTATACGGCAGTTTCGTTGGAGGATGTTATAAATATGCAAATGTTCATACCTCCACTTTCTGAGCAACGAGCGATAGCGTCATATTTGGACAAGAAGTGTGGGGAGATAGATTTGTTGGTTGAGAATATGAAGAGCGAGGTTGAATTATTACGGGAATATCGTACTGTATTGATAAGCGAAGTTGTAACAGGAAAGGTTAAGGTTTGTACCGATGTTTTTTCAAATTGACAGAAAATCTTGATACGGAAAGATGTGAAATTATTGCAACACTATACGGAGCATGGAATGATTTGATTATACAAAACGAAACAGTTACAGATAATCGAATTATTGACGAAGTTAGGAATCATTGGCACGACTCCAAACAGCGTTTTAACGAAGAACGCCTGAAACAAGCGTTAGGTTGGATGCGTGAAAAGCAACTCATTCCTACCGGTTGGGGAAATCTGCTTAAACTTCCAAAAATTAACCATGAAAAATAAAATGTCAAATTCAATTCACACGGAAACAACATTTGAAACCGCGGTTATCGCGATGCTTTGCGAAACCGGTTGGACAGAAGGCAACGCCGCTGATTATTCCGCCGAATTGGCGCTCGATAAAAAAGCGGTTCTCCGTTTCATTCAGGATTCACAACCGGAAGAATGGAAACGTTATGTTGCTTTTTACAAAAATGAGAGTGAATCAAAATTTTTTCAACGTCTTCATCGTGAACTTGATTTACGCGGAATGCTTGACGTGTTGCGGCGCGGTATTAACGATTACGGAATCAAATTTCAACTCGTCTTTTTTGAGCCGGATCATTCGCTTAATCCTGATCTTGTCAAACAATGTCAACATAATCGTCTCATTGTTACACGGCAAATTCATTATTCCGAAAAAGAACCAAACAAAAGTATTGACCTTCTTCTCTCCATCAACGGATTACCTGTTGCAACCGTTGAACTGAAAAATCATTTTACTGGTCAAAATGTTCAAGACGCAATCAGGCAATACAAAAAACGTAATCCGCGTGAACTTCTTTTTTTGTATAAAAAACGAACACTCGTTCATTTTGCCGTTGACTCCGACGAGGTGTATCTCACAACCAAACTCGACGGCGACCAAACAATTTTTCTACCGTTTAATAAAGGAAACAACGGCGGCGCCGGTAATCCGATCAATCCGAATGGCGGTTATCGAACTGAATATTTTTGGCGCGAAATTCTTAAACCGTCCAGTTGGCTTGAAATTATTGGACGGTTTTTACATATCCAAAAAGAACAAATAAAATCAGGTGAAAAAATCTACAAGCGGGAAAAAACTCTTTTCCCGCGTTATCATCAGATTGATGTTGTTCAAAAATTGTGTAATGATGCGAAAAAGAATAACACCGGAAAAAATTATCTGATTCAACATTCCGCCGGAAGCGGTAAAAGTAATTCAATCGCATGGCTTGCGTACCGGTTGAGCAGTATTTACAACAAGAAAAATAAACGGATTTTTGATTCGATTATTATCGTTACAGACCGCAATGTCCTTGATCAGCAACTTCAAAATACCGTCGATCAATTTGAACATAAAGAAGGAGTGGTTCAACGGATTGATAAAGATTCCGAACAACTTGCGAATGCAATTCAATCGGGAATCAATATCATTATTACGACATTACAAAAATTCCCGTTTGCATTGAAAAAAATGAATGATATACCGAAACGGAAATATGCGGTTATTATTGACGAAGCACATAGCAGTCAGGGCGGAGAAGCATCAAAAAAGTTGCTGCAAACTCTTAATAATGTTTCTTTGGACGAAGCAGAGCGGTTGGATGCAAAATGGGAAGCGGAACAGGAAGCCAAAGAAGAAGAAAGCATTAATGCCGCAATTGAAGAAATAATGATCAGCCGGCAGCAACAAGGTAATATCAGTATTTTTGCATTTACCGCGACGCCGAAATCAAAAACGCTTGAAGTTTTTGGAACAAAAGACAGCGAAGGAAAAATGCGCCCGTTTCATCTTTACAGTATGCGGCAGGCAATTGAAGAACATTTTATTTTAGATGTTCTCAAAAATTACGTAACGTATAAAACTTATTATCGATTTTGCAAACAGATTGAAGAAGACCCTGAATTAAACAAACGAAAAGCAATGCAAGCTATCGGACATTTTGCGTCTCTTCACCCGACAAATCTTGCACAAAAAACAGAAATTATTATTGAACACTTTCGGCAAATAACAAGTAAGCAGATCGGCGGTAAAGCGAAAGCGATGGTTGTAACAAGTTCAAGAAAACATGCGCTTCGTTACTATTTAGCGTTTAAGGAATATATCCAAGAAAAAGGTTACGAAAAGATTATCAAACCGCTTGTCGCCTATTCCGGCAGTGTGATTGATGACAACTATCCTGACGGAGTGAGTGAATCACAACTCAACGAGTTTGGCGAAAAGGAATTACCGGATAAATTTGCGAGTGATGATTATCAGGTTTTACTGGTTGCTGATAAATACCAAACTGGTTTTGATCAACCGTTATTACATACGATGTATGTTGACAAAAAATTATCGGGAGTTAAAGCAGTTCAAACCTTGTCGCGGCTTAATCGGATATATCCGGGTAAAGAAGATACTTTTATCCTTGATTTTGTTAATGAACGTCAGATCATTATTAATTCGTTTCAAGATTATTACGAACAAACGATGATGGACGAAACAACCGATCCAAACCATTTGTACGAACTCAAAAATAAACTTGATTCAACTAACGTTTATTATCAATCGGAAGTCGATGCTTTTGCTAAAATTTATTACAATCCGGGGCGATACGGAACAAAAGAACAATCGCGGTTATACCATCATATTGATCCGAGTATTGATCGATACGCTGCTAAAAATGAAGAGGAACAAGATTCATTCAAAAATGCAATGGTTTCATTTGTACGTCTTTACTCTTTTCTATCACAAATAATGCCGTTTCGGGATATTGAATTGGAAAAGTTATATTCGTTTAGCCGCTTTTTATTATCTAAGTTACCGAAAACCGATTATTCGCAACGTTTGAAACTTGATAATGATGTTGTGTTGGAATATTATCGGGTTCAGAAAATATCAGATAAAGATCTTGTACTTGAGATTCACGGAGAAAAATCGCTTAATCCGATAACCGAAGCGGGTATTGACTATGAAAAAGATACAGTAGTGCGGCTTTCCAATATTATTCATATTCTGAATGAGCAATTTGGTACGGAATTTACGGAAGCGGATCGATTGTTTTTTGAGCAAATCAAAATGGATATTGCCGCGGAGCCGGAGATTCGTGAACGTGCGGTGAGTAATTCGTTGGAAAATTTCAGTTTTGCGGTTGACGATCTTTTTGTTAACAAAATGATAGAACGAATGGAAGCCAATCAGGAAACAACCACCAAACTTCTCGAAAATAAAGACCTCGAAACCGCCGTCAAACAAGCCGTAACTCAAGATATTTACGATGAATTTCATAAAGAACATCTCTAATCTGCAGTTCCGAGATGATTTTTCCCTAATTCCTTTTAAAAGCAACGTTATTGAGTCGATAAAAAATTCTGGTATTCACTGGCTGGTTATTAAAATAGATAAAATTTGTAATATATCAGCGGAATATTTATTACACGTATGAATATTGGACAAACAACCTCATTGACGTCTAATTTTTCTTACGAAACGATTTACCAAAAAACCTCAGTAGCAAAATGATTCCCACCACAACCAACCTTATTACCTCATTACCTCATTATTTGTTTACGTTTTTAATGAGGTAATGAGGTTTGTAGAGACGCA
>JAIRLW010000202.1 GCA_031259095.1 Planctomycetaceae bacterium
ATTACCGAAGACCGGATTTTCGACGGTTTTCAGAACGATAAAGGCGTAATCGATTCCGGCGCGGATGTGATTCTGATTGCTTGTGCGGCAAAGTTTCACCCGCTTTACGCAAAACATGCCGTCGAAGCCGGGAAACATGTTTTTGTCGAAAAACCAAACGCGATTGATTCCGCCGGTATTCACACGTTGGAAGAAGCTGTTACGATTGCGCGGGAAAAGAAATTATCGTTTCTTTCCGGTTTACAAAGCCGTTATTGTCCGCAATATCAGGCTCTTGTCGAACAGGTTCACAACGGTGTTATCGGTGAAGTCCGAATGATTCAGAGTACGTTTTTGCGTGCGCCTTATGGAGTTCGCGGTTATCCGGCTGGAATATCGGAGTTGGACGTGCAGGTTTACAACCAATACATGTTCAGTTGGCTTTCCGGCGACGATTTTACGCAGTCGTTGGTTCACAACGTTGACCGCATGACATGGCTGCTCGGCGGTAAAACTCCAACTCACGCCTTCGGAATGGGCGGACGCGCGTCCATGACCGACCGGAAATTCGGTAACGTTTTCGACCATCACGCCGCAACATTTATCTATCCGGGTGATTCTCTTCGTTTTTACGCTTTTTGCCGTACAGAAACAGGTTGTTACGATTCATACGATGATCTGATTATCGGTTCAAAAGGCGTTGCGTATTGGAATGCCGCAAAAATTGTCGGTGAAACAAACTGGCAGTACAGCGGGCAGAAACGCGGCGGTCATGCCGAAGAACAAGTTGCGTTGTTCAATGCGTTGCGAAAAGGCGAACGGATTGATTCCGGCGATTACGTTTCAAAAAGTACCATGCTTGCCGTTCTCGGACAAATCGCCGCATACACCGGTAAAATGATTTCGTGGCAGGAATTATACGATTCAAAGTTCGTGTTTAAGCCTGCCCCTGAAGAATGTGTTGCCGGAATGAATCCGCCTGTTGTTCCCGGCGCAAACGGTTCATATCCGGTACCGATTCCGGGACAACATACTTGGTTTTAACGGGAATGTTGATCGTAGAAAGTAGAGAGTAAGTAATTGTCTATTTAAAATTATCGCCATTCCCGCATAAAATTGAATTAGTCCTGAAAGGGCATTAGGATTCTAGCCCGCCCAAATGGGACTAATTCAAATAAAAATGACGCCAAAATGTTACTTTTTCAATTTTAAATAGACAGTTACAAATAAATGACACATTTTTACACATTTTTTAAAGAAAGGTTTATTTTATGTTCAGAAAAAATTATTTTACGTCAAAATTGAATTTTTCGATCAATTTTCTGATCTTTTTATTGACAATGTTAATTATACCGTTGGTATCTGAAACATTATCAGGTCAGGAAAATACAACGCCCAATGTTACGGCAAAAAAAATCCGCGTGCTGATTATTGATTGCCAATTCAAGGATTTTTATCCGCTGGGTCAAACGGCAAAACTCATGGAACAATATCTCAAAACCGACAAAAGTAACAGTATCGAAGCCGCAAGCGTGGAAGATGCGGAATTTCTCGCGACTGATGTGATTTTCGATTACGATGTGTTGCTGCTCCATTTCAAAAATTACAAACCGCTCAAACGCAATGAAGCCGCACAAAAAAATCTTGCTAAATTCGTGGAAAACGGCGGAGGTTTGTTTATTTTTCATTTTGCGTGCGGTGCGTTTGAAGATTGGAAAGAATTTGATCAATATGCCGGACGTGTTTGGGATAAACAAAAACGGGCGCATGATCCTTATGGAAAATTCACCGTTGAATATGTCGATCACGAGCATCCGATTACAAAAGGATTGGAAAATTTTGAAACGTCGGACGAACTTTACACTTGTTTGAAAGATTCCGATGTTCCAATTCACGTTTTGGCGGAAGCAACTTCAAAAGTGGACAAAAAACGTTACCCGATGGCTTTCACCGCCGAAAAAGGAAAAGGACGGATTTTCCACACGACACTCGGACACGATGACAAATCAGTCAATCACAACGGTTTTCAGACACTGTTACAACGTGCCGTTTACTGGCTTGGCAAACGGTAATTTGTAGTTTATGATTTTATGATTTGTGTTACAAGATTTTTTGTTTCGATAACAAGAATCGTTTGCGGTACAAATCATAAATAAATTTTAACATTTTTATTTTATAAGGATAAATTATTATGCAAATTAGTTTTCATACAGACGCTTTTTGTTCCGCTTTTTGGACATTTGAAAAATGTCTTGAATGGGCGCAAAAAAACTCAATTCACCACATTGAATGCGGTTTGATTGACGGAACCAGTTGGATGCACGGACTCGGTTATTTGCCGCATCTTTCGGTTGTTGACGATCCGCTTCGGGTTCGCCGCACAATGGAAAAATACGACGTCCGGCTTTCCCAAATTGATGCGGCGTTTCCGCTTTCGGGGATGGACGGACTTTTTTACGGAGTTCCTTACGTGTTGAACGCGATACGGTTTGCCAAACTAGCCGATTGTCCGCGCGTGTGTACAACAGACGGTCTTGAAAAACCGGAAGGTCTTGACGATGACGAAGCGATGGCGTTAATGAAACGCGCGTATCAACGGATTATCGAAACAGCGGAACTGTACGAAATTGACATTACGATTGAGATTCACGGTTATTTTACGAACAATATAGACCGTCTTGGAGAAATGCTTGCATTTGTTGACAGTTCACGCCTCCGTCTGAATCTGGATACCGGTAACTCGTTTATCGCCGGCGGAAATCCAATTGATTTTGCGAATCGGTTTGCAAAAAAAGTTTCGCATGTTCATGTCAAAGATGTTTCAAAAGAACTTGCGGAACAATGTCGAGGCAACGATACAGGAATTGCGATGAGTCATTCCGCCATCGGCGACGGCGTTAATGCGGACAATATCCGTCAAACTCTTGATATTTTGTACAAGTCCGGTTTTAACGGTCC
>JAIRLW010000264.1 GCA_031259095.1 Planctomycetaceae bacterium
GGTTTTCGTCAATGTCCGACTCAAGAACGATAACATTGTGTTCGTAAATAGGAATCATGTTGAGAATTGGGGATTGGGGATTTTTGGTTCGTGGTTTGGAGATTGTGTTATCGTAAGCGCGTATTATCCGCTTGCGACACAAATCCCAAACCACAAACCCCGCATCATTAAAAATGGAGACATAAACTTGTTCCGAAAATATCTTCGTTTCTGCTCCGGCGGTTTGAACCGGTATTCTGTTGCGAATGAACATATTCGAAAATCCAACGGATATTTGACGTCCAGAACCAATTGACTCCAAAAATCAAATCATTTTGTCGTCCGCCGTTTCCTTGTTCGATGGTTCGTGTGTTCCGCCAATCCAGCAGGTCGAGATAACTCCATTGAAGAATCAACTGCCACGCCCCCAAACCGTCAATCAGATTCCAGTCCCCAGACTTAAACGGATGAAAATTCTGTTGGACTTTAGCGGCATTAAAGGTTCCGTTTTTTTAACTGATAACTTCGGTGATCGTTGGTCAAAAAGTAACCAAATTCGATATAACCGCCGGTTGCCGTCCGGTCGGGCGCATAACCTAACGTTTGAGTGGAATGGTCGGCATATCGGGCAAAATACCATTCCGACGCGAAGGAGAGCGGACCATTTTGTAAGGCAACTTCAAGACCGGCGCGGTGATGATGATTGTTAGCAAAATCACCGGTTTTCAACAATGCCGAGTACCAACTAATGGAACCGGGTTGGATACTCAGACTAGTATGGTTATCCTGTGAATGAACATACGACCAATGTCCGCCGAAATGCAACACCTGACGTCCTTCATTTTCATAAACCGGAACAGCGGTTAAACGAACATTAAAAACTGTTCCCGGATTATCGTCCTGAATAAAACGGCTGGTATTCGTTGTTGCTCCCTGAAACACGCCATAAAACAGCCGGATATGATCATGAGCGAACAAATGTTCAGAGGAAATACCCACACGCCGTCCGAAACCAAAAGTTCCCGAAGGACCGACAAACTCAGTGAGCGAGGTATGCAATGCGCTTGTCGGATAGGCTAATCCGGTTTCCGGTTTGAAATGACCGGCACGAACATAGCCAAGAAGCGGTAAGTTTTTAATTCCTATCCAATTGTCAACCAAATTCACTTGACCACTAGTTGGAGCCAAAGACAATTCAAGTTTATAATCAAAAGACTCAAAACCGTTACCGGTAATCGCAAATTGCATTTCCCGAACGCCTGCTTTGTTTTGGAGACGACCTGTGTTTTCCGCATCTTCATCGACCGTATAACTGTCAAGAAAAAGACGACCGGAAAATTTAGGCGTACTCCATGTTTTTTTGGTATCCGGTTTTTTGGTCTCTTTTTTCAGTTTCTCAATATCAGCCGCCAAACGATCCAGTTCCGAATAAACAAACGGATCCGACGGTATTGACGGAGCGGCGGAGAGTTGCGGTGTTACCGGAATTGCCGGCAACGTAACTTCCGCCGGTAATTCCGGCGTTGGCGGCGGTAACGGAGAACGTGTTACCTCTTCCACTGCAGCAGGATGCGGCGGTTGTTGCGCGAGTAACAACGTGTTTTGGTGTTGCCCTTTTTGGCGCGGAGTAAGACTGGCTTGTGTTTTGGGAACAGGTTTAGACGGCTCGGTTTCAACGGAGATATCATCGCCGAATGAAATTCCGTTGCAAAATAAAAGTACCGCTAATATTCTTTCCAAATAAATAGACCACAACTTTTTCATCAAAAAAATCCTCCTTAATACTTTTTACCACAGAGAACGCAAAAAAATTGTCCGCAGATTACGCTGATAATCACAAATTGTTTTTAATTTTTTGTAATATATCAGTGGAATTTTTATTTTTTATATTAGCCCCGAAAGGGGCGTCAGGATTATAGCCTACCCCAACGGGGTAGGGTTAATTTCCCCCCGCCAACTCAACGCCCTGAAAGGGCAACAGGAAAATAATTAAATGACGAACCGTTTATAATCTTGATGCCCTTTCAGGGCAAATACTTTTTTAACCTCAAACAATGATTCCAATGATATATTACAAATTTTTTTATATCATCAATCCCTCAAAGTAATCAACGAAAATCAGTATGATTTGCGGACTTTTTTCTATTAATTCTCTACTCATAATTCTCTACTCATAAAATAGACAATGACAAACCTATTACTTTTACCGGTTACCGTGTAAAATAATTCTGATTATTTCAGAATTTGGGGCAATATCAGGTAGGCAACATTTCTCCTGAAACATTGCGGTTAAAAAACGAATTTTTAGAGACGCCCAATTGTTATTGCCTGATACAAAATCATTACAATTAGAGAAATCCATTCAATCCATACATCTGTATCGAACAATAAAATCCCAATGACCGCTATAATCGGATTATTTCAACATTTTTTGTGATTAAGCGCACGAAAAACCGCTACAAACGGAATTCGCCAAAAAATCGGAAAAGTCTAATAGTTTTATTTATTTTGCCTATATTCTTTAGTTTTAGGAAATTAAGATCAAAAGCGTCAATTATCATGTTTGAAGAAACTATTATTGCCCAATCGACCGTGCGCGGAGCGGCGATTCGTGGAATGATTCGGATTAATGGACCGGCGGCGATTGCGTCGTTGCGCGGATTATTCGAGCCGGAACTTCACGCGGAACCGAAACCGTATGTGAAAACCGGTCATCTTATTTTTTGGGGCAATTCCCGTCCGATTCCGGCGAAAATTTTTTATTGGTCTGAGGGACGCGGTTATACCGGTCAACAATCTGTTGAAATCCACACGTTAGGTTCCCAATCAATTCTTGATGCGATAATGACGGTTGTTGTTCAATCGGGCAATGTTCGTCAAGCCCGACCGGGTGAATTGACGTTACGTGCATTTTTATCGGGTCGTCTTGATCTGACGCAGGCGGAAGCGGTTCTTGGCGTTATCGAAGCCCCAACTTCCAACGCTCTGAAAATTGCCCTGCAACAACTAGCCGGCGGAATGACGCAACCGCTGAAACAAATTCGTGAAAAATTAATCGAAACGTTGGCGCATCTGGAAGCGGGATTAGATTTTCCTGAAGAAGACATTGAATTTATTTCACGTTCCGAAATGGGTTTGATTCTTGGGGAAATTCGGAAACGGCTGGAATTATTGCAACAACAGATAACTCGTCGCGGTTATTCGGAAGAACGCCCCAAAATTACATTGCTTGGTCAGCCGAATGCCGGAAAAAGTACCTTATTTAATACGTTACTCCAAACCAATCGGGCAATTGTTTCGCCAATTCCGGGAACAACACGCGATTATCTTGAAGCAGAACTGATATTGGACGGTTTACCGTGTACGCTTGTGGACACGGCGGGAATGAGCGCCGGCGTCTCAGAAAGTAACAATAATATTGACGCTATTGATTCTATTGACGAAACCGCGCAACAACTATCTAAACAAATTTCCAGACAAAGCGATCTTATTATTTATTGTTTTGAAAATGAGGCACAAGAGTTGGCGAATCCATTGGGTCTTGAAGAAACGAAAACGTTGTTTGTCCGAACCAAAACCGATTTGAAACAATCAAACGGTATTGGAATTGCGGTTTCGTCAAAAACCGGAGAAGGGATTGATTCACTGCGGACGATGATATTGCAACATTTAAGAGCGATCTTACCGGATGACGTTGTACACAGTACGGCGTTGCGGTGCCGTGAGTCGGTGAACGGGGCAATGGAATTGTTGGAACAAGCTTTGGAGATGTGCGATTCACAGAGTTCTTTTTTTGACGAATCAATTCTCGCATCGCAAATCCGTTCTGTGTTAGAAATGCTTGGTCTTACCGACGGAAGTGTTTATACCGATCACATCCTTGATGAAATATTCAGTCGTTTTTGTATCGGAAAATAAAAAGAAGTTGAAACTAAAAGGTAACAGTTTATTTTTTCATTTTAAACTATTTACACGTTAATTTTCGGCAAGATAAATTCAAAAATGAATAAGATGAAAAAGAATACCAAACTGGTTTTACAATCCTGATAATTACAAAAATTTGTAATATATCAGTGGAATTTTTATTTTTTATATCAGCCTCGAAAGGGGCGTCAGGATTTTTTACTGAATCGCCTACCCCAACGGAGTAGGGTTAAGTTCCCCCCGCCAACCTAACGCCCTGAAAGGGCAACAGGAAAATAACTAAATGACGAACCGTTTATAATCTTGACGTCCTTTCAGGGCGAAGAGGACCGTTTCATAATACCTGAACCCAAATAACAAAATAGACAATTCCTACGGAACTACTTCACAAACCAACCTTTGATACGGCTGAAAATGCTTTGTTCTTCTTTCTTGGGCGGCGGGGAATTGGGAGATGTTACGGAATATTGGGAGGCGTAGGGTTTGTTTTCTTTGGCGGTTACCGCTAATGGCGGCGTCGGAATTGATGCTGTTGACATTGGTATCGGCGGAGTAGGAATATGACGGAAAAGATATTGTACCCAATATCCTTCGAGAATCGCAAGAAGATCAGAAACACGGTCAGAAGAACATCGGTTATCGGCGGCAAGAGCAATTTGTTGTAACATTTTAATTTCATTTGAAGTAAACGTTATGCGGTAAAGTGTTACGTCGTCAATCCAGACGGTTCCTGCGCCGGACAAACGGAATCCGATACGAAAATCATTTAATCCTGTTGCCGGAAGTTGAGTAAACGGAACAATAACCCGATACCAACGCACTCCGTGTTGCGGCAATGATTTAACCAGAAGCGGCAGAAAAACCGGTTCCACATGATAAGAAAGGAACAACGGTTCACCTTGTTTCTGTGCGGAAAGAACAACTTCCAACGGAAGCGAACCGGATTTTTCCGTAATATTTTCGTTGATTCCGACATATAAAGAAACAAAAAGTTGTCCGGTTGTTGGAGGTTCGAATGGTTCGCTAAGAATGATGCTCGACTCTTTTTCGATACCGGATATTCCTGTTAATCTCAAACTTTGTTGTCCGGAGTTTTTCCGTTCGGAATCAAGTTGCGCGGTCAGTAAAAACGAACCAAAACGTTTCCAACCGGCAATTTCACCGGATTCGCTATTTAATGTCTCAAAATTAGGATTGCCGAGTTTTTCCCAGAGAACACCGCTATGAACACTGTGAATGTGTTGACGGAGTTGTTCCACTTTTCGTTTGAGTAATCCGTTTGCTCCGCAAATGGCTGGAGGACGTATCACATTAACGTCACGAATGACCGCTTTCGGGTCATTAAGAATCACCGCAACAAAATCATACGGTTGCAAAACCGTTTGCCATACCAGATGATTATTGCGAACGGTCATTGGGTCGATGGGATGGCGTCCGCTTAATTCCCTCAGAGAACTTTCCGGTGCGGCGGAAAGGACCGTTTCCGCCGCAACACTAAACGGCGCATCATTAACAAAATAAATAATCAATCCCTGCGCCGTGTCGGCATAACGTACAGTAACCGGTTGCAGTATTTTTTCACCGGCAACCTCTTTCGCGGAAAAAGTTTGAAACGGAATTGGCGGAAGTTGACGAAAACCCGATAGAAATTCGTACAAGATTTCTTCTTCTCCATTGGGAAATATTCGTCCGCCGTCAACAAACATTCCGACGTCCGATTGCGCCAACTGTTTAACGAAACGACGACGGTTACGCAATCCGGCGGGAACGGCTACGTTACCATATTGCGAATCATGATAAAATAACGTTCCCGGTATGATTCCGTCTTTTAGAAAAGGAATCGCGTTTTCAACGGAATCAAATTCACAATAACCTGCGGAATCAATTGAATCCAGATTATTTGAAACACGGCTGGGACGAAGAAATATCAACGAAGGAATTTTTGCCATCAAGGTCGGATCAAAGCCGAGTATTCTCAAAATATAAACCGGCGAAGACCATCGGGATAAATTCGGTAAACAATAAGGACGAATATCAGGATGATCCAACAACGTTCCGGCGGCAAGACAAAGTTTCGCGTCCGACCGTTTTTCAGTAACAATTTTTGCGGCGTTGTCATAAAAATCACGGATCATTCGTGTTCGCCATCGTATCCACATATCCCACGCTTTCGGATCATTTTGAACAAATTGCGCTCTGGCGGCGTTACGTTGTAACATTTGTTGCTGATTCGAAACGGTTGCGGTTAATTCTTGCGGAATATTAAATCCGGTTGGTAAATTATTGTGTTGGATTTCTTGCAGGAATTGTTGAAACGTCCAGTCGTCCAGTTCCCGATGAATCAACGGCAATCGGGCGGAACCGTCCGGCGTTAAAAGAATCGTTACTCCGCCAAACGACGGATGTCTGGAATATCGTTCGGTTAATTCATGAATAATCTCAAGCATCGCTTTTCGTACCAACGGATGTAACAAATTATATCGCGGACGTCCGTTTTGTTCCGGCCAAAGCAATTCATTGGTCAATGAAGGATTCGTCCGTAACATGATTTCAAGTTCCGGGATTAGGAAATTAAAATCAATCGTTGGCATCAAGGTCAACTGTTCGCGGTCGAAAAACCGAAACAAAAGTTCAAGTGAATCTTTAACCGTTTTCGTTCCAAGTTTTTCGGACGGATAAAGCATCGATTCGTCGGAAACAACATTGATCATTGCGCCGTCGTAACCGGAACGATGAAGCGAATCAATCATCCGTACCGAATTTTCATACAGAATTTGCCAGTTTGTTACGGGATTGTCTCGCGGTTGAAATTCGATTGAAGAACTTAATTCGTTCAGAAAATCGGCACGGTGAAGATAACCAAGAACAAGCCGTTGCGGTAAACCATCGAATGGTTTTGGGATTAAGGTTGGAGTTTTTTCCGACAACGGAGTTGAATGAGCGTTGGTTGAATGAGCGTTGGTTTTTTCAATCTGATCTGAATCAATCTGATAAAGCCGAACATCGCCGAATTGTGCATTGTGTTGATGATCGCGGTTCACCAACAGCAACATGGGTTGTTTTGTTTTGGGCCAAAAGAGAAGCCGATGAGTTGCGGCCTGACCCGGAACCCGATCCGAAACAATTTCTTCTGCAACATCAATTCCGGAATCTGCCGTCAAAACAGGAACAACTTTATTGCCGTCATTCAAAAGTTCGACAACACCGATATTCAGCGTTTGTGGAATTTCCGCCGGATAATCCAACTCCACAAGATGAGGTTTACCGGTTTCCTGCACTGGTAACGGTAACGCTTCCCATGATTCATTAACAGATTCGCCTGAATTCGATCTAGAAATAGCCGTCAATATGGAAAAATGCGGAGTTTGCGATGATTGAGTAAAATTTGTCGTGTTTTCCTGAAGGTGTCCGCTTCCCAATCGTCCAGACACTTCGTTTTTCCATTGGCGATGCAATTCGTCCAGTAATTTTTCAGTGTTAGCATTCTGGATTGATCTTTTTTCCGTTTTCTCTGTCAACGTGTTTGACGATTCCGGTATTGCTGTTGTTGTTTTAGAACGTTCACGTAAACCGGTTAATTTGGGAAATTCTGGAATTTTTGGAGTTGGTAGGCTGGCGATTTTAGGAAGACTTGGAATGTAAAGTCGTTTTTTCCACCATGCGGGACTTGTTGTATCGACCGTTTCGAGGAGTTCTTTTTTCATCGAATCCCAATGACCGACTGGTCGCGGAAACGCCGTGTGTCGAACCACAACACATTGAGCGGTCGCGCTGGCAATTATTTTCGGAGAACGCCGTTGCAACGGATTGACCGGAAAATTCAGAATGGAATGCCCCAACTGATTGGTTGGACGTTCATTTTTACGTTGCAGAGCAACAACAATTTCGTAAATTCCCTCTTCGGTTGGAGAAAGAAACGAAACGGGAAACCAAGAACTGTTCATGAGAATAGGAATCTGAATTTCCAACTCAATCACAGGAAATTTTGGCGATTCGCCGGGTTTATTTTTTTTAGTAACCGCAATAGTCAACACCAATCCTTTTTCATTCAATAAATTATCGGGAACCGGTGAAAATTTAGGCAAAACTTCAATGGTGACCGAAGTTTGCGGCGAAAAGATTTCATTACCGTTAAGAAAACGGATATCAATGGACGGTTGCCGGAGGTCGGCATCTTGAGCGACAGCATACCAAACATCATTTGACGCTGTTAATACAAAACAAACTGTGATCAAAACGAATACGCTAAACCAAAGACGTATTCGGTCTGTACTGCCCATTTTCGTCCAGTCGCATTTTTAGCGATATGAATGGAATTCGTAAATCGAAATAACGAATCGGATTATGACAATTTTATAGAAATAATTCCAGAGCAATTTTTTTAAATTTTCCTGATTATTTCATATTTTTGCAGGGGATGTTTGGTCAATATACTCCTCGCACTTTAAAATTCGGCTTTCGTTTTAAAAATATATTCACTAAAATCGCCCCAACGGGGCAATCGGCATTAGCGTAGGGCAACGCCCTACGTAACAAATATAAAACCATGAAATAAAAAGCCCTGAAAGGGCGAAAGCCTCATAAGGTTCATTGTAATATATCAGTGGAATA
>JAIRLW010000347.1 GCA_031259095.1 Planctomycetaceae bacterium
AGGGACATTAGGGACAAATGATTTTTCATAAAACGTTGTGGTGAAAAAATGAATTATTAGAGATTCCCCAATAATTGTATCAGGGAATACATGAGTTTCACTACCGCTGATCGTTCCGAGAGCGCCCCAAACTCCCCACAGTGATGCACCGTGATATGTTTCTGCCGGCTTTGTTGTTCCGCCGCAAGCATTTTTAACTTTGGCGGCGGTGTTCAGAGTCGGATAAAAATCACCGAAACAAAAACCATAAGTACCGCGTGCAGGATAGGTATCGACAACCTGTCCGATGTTCGGATCTGATGGACACAAAAATGTAGCAATTGGGATACGGAATAATGTATTAGGCGTTCCTAGATCTGTAGGATGAATACAATTTCCTGATGCCGGAAATAGTCCCTCTTGGATTTCCGCATAAAGTTGCTGTTGTTCGCCGAAGGGTTTTCACCCATCATCGCGTCAGTGACAGCCGATGCAACCGTAGGTGAAAGAAAGGCCGCCTACCTTATTGGTTTCACCGCTACTGAATAATTACAAAGAAAGACTTGCAAATATTTTCAAGTTAAAAATTAGGTTTTTAGAAGTTTCCAATAGAATGTCTCAAATTCATTCAAGAACAACCGGAATCTGAATTCGTTTTCCGTTTCGAATAATATCTAACTGAATTCGATCACCCGGTTTATGATCATCGATAACTGTTGTGAAGTCGTCCGCTTTTTTTGTTTCGATACCATTGACGGCGACAATGATATCGGCAACCGACCAATCAATTTTAAATCCGACTTCCATACCAAAACGTACTTTAACAATTTTGGGACCTCGCAAGCCGGCTTTTACCGCTGCGCCGTCGGGAACAAGCGACCGAATCAGTAATCCGCGAACCGAATCCTGTTCAATCGCTCGAACGGCTTCAATTCCAATGTCCCCCCGAATCACTTTACCGTTTTTGATCAGTTGGGGAATGATTCGTGAAACAGTATTTGCCGGAATTGCAAAACCAACACCGTGAGAACCTCCGCTTTGACTGGCAATTGCCGTATTGATACCAATCATTTGCCCTTGCGTATCAAGCAACGCTCCGCCGGAATTGCCCGGATTGATCGCCGCATCAATCTGAATCAGACCTTTGATCGATCGCGCTTCAACCCGACTTGGAATCGAACGGTTCAAACTCGAAATCAAACCACTCGTTAAAGTACGCTCCAAACCAAACGGATTGCCAATCGCAAATATTTTTTGACCAACCAACAATCGGGATGAATCGGCAAGTATTACCGGATACAGATCACTCGCCGGAACGCGGACTTTTAATACGGCTAAATCGGTAATCGGGTCTTCACCCACCAGTGTTGCCGGATAGGATTCACCGTTGAAAAAAGTTACCATCACAGAATCGACCTTGCTGACCACATGAGAATTGGTCAGAATATGCCCTTCCTTATCAAGAACAACTCCGCTTCCCGCACCCGGTTCATCGATTTCACCAAGAAAGAATACGTTGTAAGTTGTTCGCGTATCAATATTAACAACACTTTTATTACACCGCTCATACACTTGCACTGAAATTCGTTCTTCGGGAATAAGTTCCGCATAACGCTCGACAAACAACGGACTTTCATTAGGACGCGGAAGTGTCGAAAGATTTTCAGGAATCGGCAAACTGCGTTCCGGCGCAACAGCCGCCGGTTTATTTTGCGCATACTTCGCATTTTTATCCGCTTTGTCCGTATCATTTTTAGATCTCTGAAAAAACGGCAATGTCTGAGCATTGGTTAGTTTTTCCTCTGTGAATAACAGTGAAAGCGATACGGTTATCAAAATAAAGCCAAGAATTGTGGCAAACAGAAGTATAAGAGTCGGTTTTTTCATGGTTGTAAGTTTTCTTAATGTTGAAGGTTAATTTTGATGGTGAACGTTGATTTTGAATATTTTTCTGCTGGTTAATACCGGACATTTCAATCGGCAACAGTGATCGATACTCAAAAAAGATGACGCTAATTTTAATAATACGTTCCGAAACTTGAAAGGTTCGTAGCGGAAAATTTTAAAAAACTTTGATTAATTTTTCGATTTTTAAACCGCTTTTTTCCTAACTCCTTTGCTGACAACAAAATACGATTTTTTAATTCGTCTTGACACATCAGGAAAGATAGTTATAATTAGCGGCATTGGCAATTTCGGAAGGATTGGGAAAATCGGAAGGTTTGGCGATTCTTGCCGAATAGGTCAGGTATTTCAACTGGAAACTTACGGCAAGCATGGGCATTGAGTTAGTTTCCGTAAAACATGGAAACCAAAACATTCATACCGTTTTGGTAAACTAAGTTATTTTTTTCAAGAAGGATTGTTTAAATCTATGTCAGTTAAAACAGTTTTCACAACAGGCGAAGCCGCCAAGATTTGTAAAGTCAGTCAACAAACAATCATTCGATGTTTCGATTCCGGTCAACTCAAAGGTTTTCGAGTTCCCGGCAGCCGATTTCGCCGAATCCCACGCGATCAACTTTTTGCTTTTATGCGCGATAACGGCATTCCAACTGATGCCCTAGAAAGCGGTAAACGAAAAATTTTAGTCGTTGACGATGATCGTGAACTTGTCGAACTGATTTGCGATGTGCTGGAACGAGATGGACGATTTGAAACCAAAGCAGTCAATAACGGCTTCGACGCCGGAATGATGGTTAAAGAATATCGTCCTGATCTGATCGTTCTCGATGTTATGCTTCCTGATATTAATGGTAAGGAAGTCTGTGTCCGTGTTCGGAGTGACGATTCTTTGGAAGAAGTGAAAATTATCTGCATCAGCGGAATGGTCGAGGACGACAAAATTCTCGAACTCAGAATGGCTGGAGCAAACGACTTCCTACAAAAACCCTTCGAAACGGAAAAACTTATTGAAAGAATGTGTAATCTGCTTGAAGTCGAATCTTTTATTTAAGGCAACTTCTAAAAACTTGTTTTTTGATCGACCAAAATCAACCCAATTCGGCTAAAATCGATTTTGGTCGATTTCAGTTGAACTTTCCGGCGGTTGCAGTTTCACTGCCGGTTATGCACCTCTCGTCCTTGCGGGACTAAGACAAAATAACCGATCACGGAAAGTCCGTTGATAGTCTTTTTATGTCGGGAGGGATTGCTTGATTTTCCCTGATTTTTAATTTATAAATAATCACTTCAATTTTTATCATTTCGGTTTCTTCCGAAAATTAAATTTCCTATAATCGCTCATTCACTCCCCTTCTTATGTCAAAACGCCGTAAATATCAAGACGTCAGCGAACTGGTTTTGCCGGAAGCCGTAATCCCTAATTATTCGCGGAAAAATATTCCCGCTAAATCAGATCCAAAATCTCCACAAAAAAATTCCACTCGGCAACTCAATGTTCCCTCAATACTAATGTTGCCATTACGTATTCTCGGTTCCATTGCTGTCGGAATTATGATCATGGTCATCGTTCTTCCTTTGCTTGCGTGGGGAACATTCATCGAATCCGAATACGGAACAACCGTTTCACGCTTCACTCTTTATAGTAGTCCTTGGTTTGTGTTGCTTTGGGCAGGACTTGGTCTCAATATCTTTTGCGCACTGTTAAACCGATTCCCTTGGAAATATTCACATCTCCCCTTTATCACCGCCCATTGCGGTCTCCTCGTTTTGCTTGCCGGTTGTTATTTAACTTGGAACGGAGGAGAAATCGCTCAAATCACTCTCCCGGAAGGAACGGTCGGTACAAAAGCCATGAAACCAGACCGCCAACATTTTACCATTCAACCTCTCTCGCCAATTTCATCTCAATATTCCTCCGCAAAACGTGATTCGTTAAAGATTCCTTTTAAACCGGGTCCTTTCAGTTGGAGTGATTACGACTATTCCAATTGGAATCAACAAAACCGTAAATACCGGACTTCACTCGGATTCGCTATGCAATGGGGCCGCCGCGATAAAGGAGAATTACAGACGTCGCTCAAAGATGTTAAAATCGAAGTGTTAAACTACCTCGCCAGTTCCGCGACCGAACCGGTTCCGCCATTGGAGTTGAGTATTCTCTGGAAAAAAAACATACAAACAACAAACGATTTCGGCGAAGTGAAAGAAATCCCGCGCAACTGGGAACGGATTCGGCTTGAAATCAAACCGCAGGAATATTTCGGTCGCATGGAAATTCGGGGCGCACAAACCGAAACAATCGGCGGGGAACGAATTAATTACCGTACCGCAATTTCCATGCAGGAAGTCGAAGCCTTTCAAAAAAGTTTACCGGATCAAAATACCAACACGGGAAGTCGGGGACAAGTTGTTTTATATTACAATGGAAAAAATTATTACATTGATGTTGATCGCCTTTTGCGTGAAACAGAAAATAATCAACGTTTCCGGTTAGACGGAATGCCATTTGAACTGGATAAGATTCAGTTCAATCCGCGAGGTCCCATTATTGCGTTTACTCTTGTTACCGGAAACAGCGAAATAGATCGCATGACGTTGTTTCCCGATAACCCCGAAATGAATGTCCAAGCCCAACGAGCAGGCGTTTTCGGATTCTATTGGCTCAACCTCGAAAAATTCGCCCAAAATCCCGACTACGCTGATCATCCGATTCTCCAACGTCTCATTTTACCGCGTCTGGATATTTTGCAAGGAACCGATAAAAAATTGTATTATCGTTTTTGGGACGGTCAAAATATGATCACTCAAGGAATTGTTCCCGACAGAATAACCGGTAAAAAATCACAATTCACCGTCGCGCCACACACTTCTAACGAAGTAGAAATTGTTGTTGAACGTTTTGTTTCGCAGGATTTGCCCGGTGTACGAATTATTGCGTTGCCGGTTGGAAAGGGACAGGAAGCGGTGCAGCGGGTTCAATTACGTGTTACGGTTGACGGTAAAGAAGATACGTTTTGGCTCCGTGCAGTGGAAAAGTCGGTGGCGCCGCTTCCGCCGGAACGCGATCAAATCCGCTACGTTCACGGAAAATCTCAATCCGTTCAAATACAATGGAATTACGATACTATTGAACTCGGTTTCGGTATCTTCCTGAAAAAATTCGAAATGCGAACAGAACCCGGAACGCGAATGTCTTCCCATTATTCCAGCCTTGTCGATTTCGTCGAAATAAAGAATTCTTCGGAAAATCAACCGGATTTTTCACGTTCCCCCAATAATTTCCGAACTTATGAAAATGGTCGGGACATTCTGATTTCCATGAATAATCCTAGTATCTTTAAAGGAAACGGACGAAGTTACCGGATTTACCAAAGTTCCTACGCTGGTCCCTATCATCCCGATAACCCTTGGTTTTATGAACTGTATGACGGTAACATCTTTTCATGGGAAAAAATTCCGCGTGAATCGTTGTATATGAGCACGCTTTCCATCAATGCCGATCCCGGACGCGGTTTGAAATATCTTGGTTGTTTCCTCATCGTTTTGGGAACCGCATGGTTCCTCTATCGGAAAAAAGAAAAAAACTGAGTAATCTATCAGCAGCGCTTTCCTAAAAGTACAGAAATTAAACACTGTAAATTAAGGTTTTTTTAATATTACACGTACTTTTGCACTAATATAAAAGAGGCGTACTATATCAGTGGAGTTTTTGTTTGAGGTTAAA
>JAIRLW010000355.1 GCA_031259095.1 Planctomycetaceae bacterium
AAGACGTTTTGGAAAATTCCGCTGATATATTACGGCAACTGTTGTGCGGACAGTATTGTATGAAAAACGGCAACAAAACATTAACCCCTTTCCTTTCATCCTATTAAATCCTATTAAATCCTATTAAATAAGGAACTAAAACGATGACCCGACAAAACCGTTCTAGACCCGAAAAAGATGGAGAATTTATCGCTTGGGCAAAAAAAATCTTTCGTGTAATTATTCAGCGGAATCTTTGTAACGGTCTCAACATTCCCCATTTTCTGCGTCATTTTTTGTATTCTGCGTTCAATTTCAATGTTCAATTTAAACGCAAAATACGCTGAATACCGCAAAACACACAGAATAACAGAATATAGGAAAAACAACGGAATCGTTAAAAAATAAAAGAGTCCGCTGATAGATTACAACATTTTTATCCTCTTTGGTTTATGGGACAAATGGGACGTTAGGGACTCAAGGGACATTAGGGGCAAATGATTTTTCATAAAACATTGTGGTTAAAAAATGAATTTTTAGAAGTTCCCCACTATCAATTTTCCACTTTCCACTTTCCACTAAAAAAATTGCTCTTTTCAAGAAAAGTGAGAATTGTTATTATTCGGCGGGACGCGGTTAAAACATCTGAATTTAAACGAGTCCTTCCCAAAACCAATTGTTTATTAACCCTAAAAAACTTCCAACGAAATTTCACCCTCTAAACTATTTTCTGCCCATGAGTATCAATCCCCATGCTATTGTTCATTCCTTTGCTAAAATTGGAGTCAATGTTGAAATTGGAGCGTTTTGTGTTATCGAATCCGATGTGGTGATTGGCGACGGTTGCCGATTGGATTCCAATGTTACGATCAAACAAGGAGTGGTGATCGGTAAAGAAAATCATTTTTGTACCGGAACCGTTATCGGCGGAAGACCGCAACATACGGCTGTAAAAGGCGATTGCGGTAAGATTTATATCGGTGACAACAATATTTTCCGTGAAAATGTAACGGTTCATCGTGCAATTAAAGAGCCGGACGCTACCACCATCGGCAACAACAACTATCTCATGGTCAACGCCCATGTCGCTCACAATTGTAAAGTCGGTAATGACAATGTGTTAGTCAATAACGTGATGCTTGGCGGACATGTTCAGGTTGGTAATCGGGTTAATTTGGGAGGAGCGGTCGGCGTTCACCAATTTTGCCGAGTTGGTTCGTTGGCGATGGTTGGCGGTTTAGCACGGGTGATTCAGGATGTTCCGCCGTTTGTTACTGTTGACGGCTTGACCGGACGAATCTGCGGACTCAACCAAATCGGGTTACGCCGAAGCGGACGAACTGTCGAAGAAATACGAATATTAAAAGATGTTTACCGATTGGTGTTCCGAAGCGGTTTGACGTGGAAGGAAATCCTGAAAAAACTCGAAAACAATTATTCTATCGGTCCCGGCGCCGAAATGACCCAATTTCTTGCAGCGACAAAACGTGGAATTGTCAGTGAGCGTCACAGCATCAGCCATACTCCGCTCCGACTTCTCGATGCAGAAAATAATGATAAAAATGATAGTGATCATGAAAATGAAATTCAAACTATCCGTGTTAACGCCGGATAACGTAACTATCTGTTGTAATGAACCACAGAACACCTAGAAAAAAATAATCTGCAGATTACGTAAATTTTCGCAGATTATTTTTTGAGTCTGTGAAACAACAAGGAATTTTACTTTTGACTATTTTTGTGTGTGTTGTTCCTGTATTGCATTGCGTCTTATCCAATTTCATCAACTGTTTTGCCGTCGTATAAATCTTTTTTGCCAATCCGTGTAATCAAACGGTTCTCTTAAAAGAAGAGTTATAAAACGTTCCACCTCCACAATATCTAATTGCGACGATAATGCCTTCATGCCTTCAGCATGTATCAGTACATCACTTTTCATTGTAATACCTCTCTAAAAATGGAACCGGATTTACAAGATTTATTGCTTGCACCGGTTTGGTCAAAAGTTTTTTGTAATTGTTATCCTTTTACACTTTAAAATTCGGCTTTATTTTTTAACGTAAAAATATCATTTGCCAAAAGATTTCTAATTCTTTTGATTAATTGTCCCATTAGTTCCTATCGTCTCTAACGGGACAAATGATTGATTTTATCAGATTGACGGCAGGGCGATTAAATCGCTTGTTCCCATCAAGTATTCATCAACACAACGAGCGGTCAGTCTTCCGCCTTGAATACATCGGACAACCAAGGACGCGCCGCTTTGCATATCTCCGGCAGCAAAAATACCGGATTGGTTGGTCATCATCGTTACCGGATTGACTTTAACGTTACCGCGAGCATCCAATTCGACTTCGAGTAAACTTAACAATAAATCGTGTTTGGGATGCACAAAACCAAGCGCCAGTAACACAAGATCGGCGTCAACACGAAACACACTGTTCGGCTTTTCAATTGGTTTACCGTTTTTCCATTCGACTTCCACCGCTTCGATTCCGCATAAACAGTTATTTTCGCACAAAATTTGTTTCGCGGACACATTCCAACGCCGTGAACCGCCTTCTTTGTGTGAAGTTCCTGTACGTAAAATATGTTGCCAGCGGGGCCAAGGCGTTGCCGGATTGAATTTTTCCGGCGGTTTGGGCAAAATTTCAAACTGGACAACACTTGCCGCCCCTTGCCGAAGCGCAACACCAAGACAATCTGCTCCGGTGTCGCCGCCGCCAAGAATCACCACATTCTTGCCTGCCGCGTCAATCGTACTCCGTTGTTCCGATCTGACCGCAAGATTGGACGCTATAAGATAATCCATCGCAAAATGAATTCCCGACGTTTCACGTCCCGGAATATTCAGATCACGCGGTTCCATCGCTCCGCCGGTTAACACCACTGCGTCAAATTGACGTTTCAGATATTGTGGTGAAATATCGTTACCGACAGAAACATTGGTTTCAAAAGAAACGCCTTCGCTCTGAAGTTGCTGAAGTCTGCGGTTGATAATATGTTTTTCCAACTTGAAATCAGGAATACCATAACGTAAAATACCGCCGGGAACATCCGCTTTTTCGTACACAACAACGTGATGCCCGGCGCGTGCGAGTTGTTGGGACGCCGCGAGTCCTGCCGGACCGCTGCCGATAACCGCAACACGTCGATCTGTTTTTGTTACTGGCGGTTGAGGAACAATCCATCCTTCTTTCCAACCTAATTCGGTGATTTCCAATTCGAGTTGCCGAATGGTCACAGATTCATCGTTGATTCCGTGAACACACGACGCTTCACACAACGCTGGACAAAGTCGTCCGGTAAATTCCGGAAAATTATCGTGTACATGTAACAAATCACAAGCATCGCGTAACCGTCCTTCCGCAATAAGCGTATTTGTTTCAGGAATTGGATTTCCAAGCGGACAACCGGCATTATGACAAAACGGAATCCCGCAAGTCATACAACGTCCCGCTTGTTCCGTAATTTCATCCGTATCGAATGGAATCCGAAATTCGTAATAATGTTTCAATCGTTCCGCAACAGGTTGATAACCCGCATCGCGGCGTGAAGTTTCAATTGTTCGTGAATACAAGGTCTTGGTCATAGTTAATAAGTAAAGGTTGTAAAATGCGACAAAAATAGTAACAAAATAAACAGATACCATAAGCAGTCAAGATTGTCATGTTTTAAATTATGTACAGAATCAAACGATATTTTTTATAGCAATTAACATTTCCGTCCCGTTAGGGACGACATGTTAGTAGAAAAATATAATAAAAAAATATCTGCGTCCCTACGGGACGCCTGTTTTTAATGGATGTCGTTTTGATTTTACGATTACTTGGTTATTATTGGTACGATATTTTAATATTTTTTATGTTTTTTTCAATTTTCTTAACTCCGCTAGGGTAGGTTGTTCAAACGGGAGTTGAGTTTGTTTTTTAATTTTTAACAATTTTATCCTTAACCTTTTTTAATTCAAGAAGATAAGGATTTTTTATACGCAAAAAATCAAGAAGTAGGTAACGTTTCACTCGAAGGGTTTTCACCCACAGGACTTTCATACACCATCGCGTCGGCAATAACCGGCTTGACTCTGTGAGATTACTCCCGAAATTAAAATTCGGAATTTTGCATTTTCAGTGTTTTATTTTGACACACTTAACGATACAAATAATGGGTAATGTGCAAAATGATACATCTTGAATATCATTTTGCTACTAAACTATAATTGATTTTTTGCTCTAACTTTTGCTTTCAAAATGAGTTAAGAAAATAATTAAATACATGCTATTTGGTATGAAATTTGCATAGGAATTGCTATCGCTAAAAAATATTCTTTGGATTTTTCGGTTTTGTAAACTTAATCAAAGATGAAATGTAATCGGAAAAAGTCGGGAATTTTTTTTATGATTTTCCGCTGTTCACAATCAGACTTAAAAAAAAAATTTGTGTCGGATTGAAGTTTGTTATTTACCGATAATATGGATTATCGGGAACGCATTGATTTTCATTTTAAAAGAAAAAGAACAAGTAGTACCATGATTCGTGTCAATTCCTTGTACACATTCTCAATAGCTGATTTGGAAGAAGCAGAAATTTTTCCGGGTTATCATCTTTTTGAGGAAAATAACGGTTTTACGGCAAAATCACGACACATGCCGTGGTCGATGCCGCTTCAGCCCTTGTCCGAAACCGAATTACTTGATGATGAGGAATGGAAAAAACAAGCCGACGCCGAATTACTTTCCGATCCAATCCATATTTATCTCATGCAAATGGGGAAACTGCCCCTTCTGACTCTTCAGGAAGAACAAGAAGCAACCACAAAAATTGAACACTCCCGAAAAGCGTTTTATCAATGCGTTCTCGCTAACGATTATCTGCTCATTCAAATAATAAAAATTCTGCAAAAAGCTCAAGCCGGACATTTACGAATCGATCTGACTGCCGATATTTCCGTTTCCGACCGACAGCAACGACAACATATCAAGCGTTTACTAACCGTTCACATCGAAACGCTCAAAAAAATCTACACGGAAAACCGTAAAGATTTTCGTATTATCGTTTCACGTACTGCCTCCCGCGCAGAAAAGAAAATAGTTTATCATCGTATTCGGTTACGTCGTCGTCGGGCGTTTCGCCTTATTCAGGAACTCCGTTTTCGGATCACTCTGGTGATGCCGTATTTTGAACGACTCAAAAAAATTCTGTTCACCATGAATTCGTTGCAAGCAAAAATCCGTAAACTCAAAAAACATTTCATTCCGGTTCATTCCAATTCCCTTTTCAGTAAGAAGAAAAAACTTCAACGATTAATCCGCCGTGTTCTTAAAACGCCAAAATCACTCAATCATTATATTTGTTGTTCCAAAAAACTTTACGAGGAATATGCCGACGTCAAACGATCTTTTTCCGCAGGAAATCTCCGGTTGGTTGTTTCCATTGCCAAAAAATTTCGTTATCGCGGTTTGACTTTCCTCGACCTGATTCAAGAAGGCAATACCGGTTTGTTGAAAGCGGTCGATAAATTCAAAAAACATCGCGGTTGTAAATTCTCTACCTATGCGACATGGTGGATTCGTCAGGCAATTGTACGCGCTATCGCCAATCACGCCCGCATGATCCGTGTTCCCATCCACATGCAGGAAATTCTTACCCGTGTTCGTCGTGTTTATCAGGATATTCAGGACAAAACCGGAACCTCGCCAACCATTGAAGAGATGGCGTCTCAATGTAAACTGTCCAGTAAAGAAATCTCACACATCATGCACATCGGTCTTCGACCGCTTTCACTTGACCAAACGGTTGGAACGATGGCTGAAAACTCTTTTGGTGAATTACTGGAAGATTCAAAACAGTTACGTCCCGACGACGAATTAACTCGTGCGTCATTACGCGACCAGATCGACGATGCACTCCAAGCCCTGACGGCTCGGGAACGGGAAATCATTAAACTCCGGTTCGGTTTGGGGGACGGCTCTGTTTATACGCTAGACGAAGTCAGCAAAATCTTTTCGGTAACTCGTGAACGTGTTCGACAAATTGAAGCGAGAGCAGTCCGAAAACTTCAGCATCCGGTTCGCTCCCGAAAACTCTCGTGTTTTTTAGACATCGAAAATTTAAGATAAAACAACAAAATTTAATCACAGAATCACTTGAATTACCATCGTTCTTTTTTGATGTTGCCTATTGGCTCTTTGTTTGGACGGTCACGGCAGACCATCCAGAAAAGTAACGGCGAACAAAGTCCGATGGTACTGTACGTTCCAAACAGAACTCCAAGCGAAATAGTAAACGCAAACGTGTGAATTCCCTGACCGCCCCAGAAATACAAGATTATCGAAACGATAAACGTCGTCAACGAAGTCAAAACGGTTCGGGATAAGGTTTGGTTAATCGCATTGTTAATCATTTTACCGGTTAAGATTGGACTTTTACCGATATTTTCACGAATCCGGTCGAAAAGAATAATCGTGTCGTTAATCGAATAACCGATAATCGTTAGGAACGCTGCAACCACCGGTAATCCGATTTTAAATTCTTCAATCTGTAAAAAGGAAAGCGGATTCGCCAACCAAGCGCTCAGTGCAATTAATCCCAAAACAATTAAAACGTCGTGGAGTAATCCAATCGCCGCAACAATACCGAAAACCAACCGATGAAACCGGTAACCAATATAAATGACAATAGATATAAGACTGGTAATAATCGCCGCTAAACCAGCCACTCGTGTGTCATAAGCAACCGATCCGCCAATTGTTGTTGAAGTTGGAAAATACGGCGTTCCGTCCGTCTCCAACTTCAAAGAACTCAAAATCTTTTCCAAAATATCTTTTGACACTTGCGCTTTGAGTGTCCAATCAGGATAAGATTGCTGACCGCCCGCCAGGAAGTTTTCACGCGAAATAGAAAAGGAAAAATCGTTTTCCAACTCTTTAGTGTCAACCGCTTTTTGAATCGCCGCATGAAACATTGAATGCAATGCGTCATGGTTGATTGTTGGAAATAGATTTAACTGAACAACCGTTTCATCATGTTCGCCAACCTTAACCGTTTCGCCAATTGTGTAATCCAATTTACAATATTCCAACGCATCGCCAAAAGTTTCTTTCAAAATATTTCGGACTGTTACTAAATATTGTTCCGGTTTTACTTCTCTTCCGTCCGCAAGTTGCGGAATTGAAGTTGTGATAATAAAATGCGTGTTTTCACGCGATTTGGCATTCGGTTCGTTGTCAAGATTCAGTTGAACATTTTGAACCGCAAGATCATTCAAACGATTTTCTTCTTCCGTAATTGTATTATCTTTTTCGTTTAATTTTGTGCGGATTTGTTCGATGTTCTGTGATTCCTTATAAACGACTTCAACAGAAACACCGCCGATAAAATCAATGTCGAGAATACCCCAACCGCGCGCCGCCACCGCAGTAAGTCCGATAATAACAAGAGCAGCCGAAAACACAACACAAACAAACCGCGCTCCAAGAAAATTGATATTAGGACGGTGAAACAGTTGCAGCATGTGAAACGTTTTGATCCAACGCTGCGCTTCAAAAACGTCCATGATTACCCGTGCACAATAAATCGCGGTAAACATGTTCAATGCAATACCAAGAAACAATGTTACCGCAAAACCTTTGACTTGTTCCGTTCCCACAACATAGAGAATAACCGCAATAGCAAGAGTGGTAATATTTGAGTCGAAAATTGCGGAAAACGCTTTAGCATAACCGTTTCGGATTGCCATACGCAGCGAGGAACCGGCATTCAGTTCTTCGCGGATACGTTCATAAATCAAAATGTTTGCGTCCACTGCCATCCCGATGGTTAAAACAAGTCCGGCAAGACCGGGTAACGTAAATGCCGCATGAAGCGCCAGCATGATCGCTATCAGTAACGCCGTATTCGTAACAACACAGAAACACGCAATAAGACCCGCCAGATGATAATAAATAACCATGAAAATCATAATGGCAACCGCTGAAAAAATCAGTGCAACTTTGCCTTTTTGAATGGTGTCCGCTCCGAGTGTTGCGCCAATGAGAAGACGGCTCACCGGTTCTTCACTCAAATCGGCAGGCAAGGCTCCAGCGGTAAGAACATCAATCAGGTCTTCAATATCCTTACTTAATTTAATTCGTTCCTCATCGGTTTCGCGTTTGCGGAAAGTGATAATTCCATGATCTGAAATAACGGCTTCAATATAAGGAGCGGAATACAGTTGATCGTTCAAGAGGATACCGAGTTGCCGTCTGAGCCGTGATTGTGTGGGATCGGGACGGTTTGTACTGGTCAGACGTTTGAACTTGCTCGCTCCAACCGCATTGAAACTAAACGAAACTCCCGGCTCATTCTTTTCGCCCATCCCTTTACCGATATGAGTCAACGATTCGCCCGTAATATCAACACCATCATTGAAAAGTACCAACACTTCCCATTGTTCTTGGCGTTGACGGAGAACAATGTCTTGATTGTAGATAAAATCATCTTTTTCGGATTCGACAAGCGGAACCCATCGCGCTAACAATTTTCCGGCTGCATCACGAACATCCCGACCCGGTTCTTTTTCACTGCGTGCAATAATATCCTTATCTTTGTCATAAAGTTTGGAGGCAAGAATTCTAAATGTTAACGAACCGGATTCGCTGATCACACGCTCAATTCGTGCAACTTCCGCATCTTCCGCATGAGGAATCACCACTTGAATTTGACGTGTTCCTAATTTCGTAATGGATATTTCACGGACTCCTCCGGGATTGATTCGTCTGGTGATTGCCCGCGCCAGTTTATCCATATTAAGTTCGTCGGTATCAGCGGAGCCGTCCAATTTTTGAATCGGAATCGCATCGTAAACTAAAACCACTCCGCCCTGCAAATCAATACCAAGCGTCAATCGATGCCAACCAAGTATTACCGCAATAATACTGCCAAAGAATGCCAGCAAGACAATAAAAATTTTAATATTGTGTTCCGGTAACCGCCAGATTTTCGACAAATAATGTCCGGCAAAGAAACAACTAAACACAAGCAGCAAAAATACTAACCACAAAAATGCAGATGTTTGCCAAAACGGTACGGGCGGTTCATTTGATTGAGATTGAGTCTCTTCCGCATGTTCCGCCGCCTCATCATGAGCATGATCGTGATTGTGAGCATGACCGTGATCATGATCAAATGTGGACGGTGTATTCGGATCACTTTCAGCAGGATTAACAATAGGAAATGTAATCGGTGTTGCACCGGATTCAGTCGGCGTTGTTTCCGGCGATTTTGACTCTGCCTTTGACTCTGCCGATGGTAACGCAGTAGGAACCGTTGACGATGTTTCCGGCGCAGAATTAGAATTATTTACCGGACTGATTGCAGGAGTCGCAGGTTCTGTCGTCGGTGTTGATTCCGAATTTGCCGAAGTTGATTCTGTGGTTGTCGGCGTGGATTCTGTGGTTGCCGATGTTTTTTCCGAATCTGTCGGCGTTGTTTCTGTAATCACCGGAACCGGCGTTGCGGGAGCATCCGCTTCCTGCGCTGTGTTTTTTGACACGCTCAGCGTGTAGAACAAACCCAAAACAAGGGCAATCACAACAAAATTGAGAATTCTTGGAAAAGAAATCCGAGTCATTTTAAATTGAAAATTAAATTAAAAGGAATTGTTAAATTGAAAGGGATTAAATGTTAAAAAATAGAAAATTATATTTCTTTTCGATTTCAGCCGACATTCGCCGATTTTAATCGATTTTGGTTTAGCACGGGACAAGTTAAGTTCTTGTCATTAAAGTTTTATTTTGTTATTTTGAATCGGTTTTATCGCCGTCTTTTGGAAAAACCGTTGTAATTGCCGAAAGGTGAAACCTAATTTTTGTTCCGTTGGAATCATCGACTTTCAGAACAATCTCGTTTTTTTCCTTGTCAACCGAATGAACTGCGGCAATCATTCCGCCTACAGTTAAAACACGGTCATTTTTCTCAAGGGAATTCCACATTTTACGTTGGCGTTCTTCTTGCCTCTGCTGTGGACGCAACATGAAAAACCAATAGAAAATGATAAAAAACGGGAGAAAAAACAGAATCATTCCAAACCCGCTGCCTCCGGGCGGCGGCGCCGGAGGAGCAACCGGAGCATTCTGAGCAAAAAGCGGAGTAAAAAACGTAATGCAATCAAACAACATTGTAATTTTTATAGTTTAAAACGATTGGGGAAAATTAATTGAGAACATTAAATGGAAACTGTTGATGTAAAACAAGGCGATTATTACTCGTCAAAACAATTTAGGTTAATATCTTAGACGCAATTCGATAAAATGACAAGCCCATACACCGATATTTTCTTAAAAGATTATTTTTGTCCTTTATTGTCCTACGAGTTTCTATTGAGTCTCTATTATCCCTATTGTCCCTAAAGTCCCTTTTTATAGGGACTTTAGGGACAATAGGGATAATAGAGACAAATGATGTTGATTTTTCATAAAACGTGGCGGTTAAAAAACGAATTTTTAGAGATTCCCAAAATAAACTAAGAAAATCTAAAATTCGGCAAGACCTCTACCTTGAAAAAGTAAAAAAAGGCGATAAACTATTTCGGTTCATTCAGAAAAAGTTAGGGAAGTTCGTGTAACACCAATTTCCCTTCTGAATGTTTTGTTTTCTATTTTTGCCAAAATAACACAGAATAAAACGAAGGAAAACACAATGCCACGATTCAAAAAATCAAAATTCAAACAACGTAAACGGGCAAAAGCAAAGGTTCGCGGTAAAAAGAAAGACCCGTTGATGGTCAACGGTCAACGTCCGCATCCAATGTTTGTTGATTACAAGGATATTGAACTTCTGAAAAAACTGACCAGTCGGCAAGGAAAAATTATCAGTCGTCGAAAGACCGGTTGTTCCGCTGTTAGCCAGCACGCAGTCGCTGCCGCGATTAAACGGGCAAGATTTATGGCGTTGCTCCCATACGTTGCCGATTAAGTTTACGTTGCCGATTATCTCGGTTAAACCAATTAATTAAATTAATTTATTAGTTAATTAAGGGAACTTCTAAAAACCTCCGGCAAAAAATTATTTATAACAGGATTGCGGTCGTCCCGACCACAAAGATAGGCGTTTTTTGCTAATAAACTGGTGCAGGCGGGACGCCCGCGATCCTGATAAAATAGGTTTTTAGAAGTTGCCTTAATTAAAAAGTTAAAAACAGTTTTTGTGGGAGAGTCAAAAGGTGAAAGAGTAAAACAGTGTTTTGTTCGATGCTTATTTGCGCTTTCGCCTTTTTTACGCTTTAATATTAGACCTTTTCTCTCCCTTAACATTACCAAACATGCCCCATTTAGGTACTCACAAAAATAGCAGCGATTCCGTCCCGTCCCGCTAAGGACGATAGTAGAAACCACGCGATAAAATCAACACTCTACTCTACGGGACGAGGTGTTTTTCATTAACCTTATTTTCTAACGCCGATAAGTTGTTTGAATTTTTTTCGGACTCAAGTCCAATAAGATGTTGATACGATCAGACTGCATTTTTATTGTTTTATACTCATTACACTTTAAAATTCGGTTTTTATTTTTTTAATTTAAAAATATTACGAACAAATGTTTCTGTAGTTTCAAGAAGGCGATCAGTTTTCGAGCCGAAATATTGTAATCTTATTGCTGCCGCCCTTACAGGGCTTATAGGGCTTATATTTGTTACGTAGGGCGTTGCCCTGCGCTAATGCCGGTTGCCCCGTTGGGGCGATTTTAGTGAATATATTTTTAAAACGAAAACCGAAATTTCAAGTGTGAGGAGTAT
>JAIRLW010000373.1 GCA_031259095.1 Planctomycetaceae bacterium
ATGAATCCTGAAATACAAATATTGAAATCACCTGAAGAGTTTCGCGATATTCGTGACGAATGGAATGTGTTGACGGATTGTTGTGTTTATCCGAATGCTTTTCTTCGGGCGGAGTGGTTGCTTGCGTGGTGGAAATGGTTCGGCTGCAAACTCGGAACATTTTACGTTTTAATTATTCGGAATCGAGAATGTTTGATCGGCGGTTTGCCGTTGTTTCGTGAACGCAATGGAACATTGAAATTTCTTGGGTTTGACGGTGTAACGTGTTCCGAATATCTTGGTCTTGCCGTCAAAACAGAATATTTGGAACAAACCGCACAAGAATTGGCAAAATTTTTCGTCAATCAAAAAAACTGGACACGATTTTATTTTGAAGATTACGCCGCCGAAGATGCAGGAACATCACGGTTTGTCGAACTATTGAAACAACATTGTCCAAGTTGGGAACAAGCCGGAGAAGGACGTTATCATATTCCGTTACCGGATTCTTATGACGCCTATCTGATGACGCGGGGACAGAATAATCGTTATAAAAAACGCAAAGAACTAAAAAAAGCAATAGATGAATTTCATGCTCATCTTGTTGAGCCGGAATATTCGGAGATTGATCAATGGTTTTCGGAATTGCAACGGCTCGGAATTGCGGCGTTGGAACATAAGACGTTGCCGCCGATGAAGCGTGAAGATTTTTCGGGGTTGGTTTATGATTTGATTACTGAACTTTTACCGCGTAAAGAGTTTCGTATTTTCATGCTTTATTACGGCGATAAACCGGCGGCGTTCAAATTAGGTTTTGTCCATGCAGGCAAGTTTTACGATTATCTGACCGGTTTTGATCCCAACCTTCCCGGTCGCGCAGGAAATATCGTTATACATTTTATTTTGATGCGGTTAATTGAGGAAGGATTTCGGGAATTTGATTTTTTGCGCGGATTGGAAGATTACAAAACACATTGGACGGAACATCTTCACCCAACCAAAACAATCATTATTTTCCGCCGTTACGGAATTGCCTACTACAAAACTCAATTCGTCGAAAAAATCCTGCGGTCCATCTGGAGAAAACTCAAAAATTTTCGTAATAAATAACATTTTTTGTTTTTAAAACATAAACATAAACATTCTAAACAGAAGTATCTTTATATGAATACGGAAGCCCCCAAACGATTACCTTACGGCAATGCCGACTTCAAAAGTATCCGCGCGGAAAATAATTATATTTACGTTGACAAAACGCGGTTTATTGAATTGCTTGAAAAGGGAGGTAACAAAAACAAAATATTTATTCGTCCTCGCCGATTCGGTAAGAGTTTGTTTCTGTCCACACTCAAGTATTATTATGACATTGAGTATGCCGATGAATTTGAACAATTATTCGGCGGCTTGTACATTGGTCAAAACCCGACGCCGCGAAAAAATAGTTACGCGGTGTTGGCGTTTAATTTTTCCGGTATTGATACGACGGACGCCGATGCTTTTACCAATTCTTTTTCCGACAATATACGGCATACGGTTTGGGGATTTTTGAACAATCACAAAAATGTATTTCCTAATGCCGATCAAATTATCAATCAAATTAACAATAATGAACTTTTTGCGTTTGCGAGTTTGGATTGGGCATTTAGAGTTGCGGAATCGGCGAAGATCAAGATTTTTGTCATTATTGACGAGTACGATCATTTTGCGAATGATCTTATTACGATGGATTCGGTGTTTGGCGAAGATTTTTACAAAAAGGTGATTACTGCCAATGGGCTTGTTCGTGATTTTTATGAGAAACTCAAAATTGCAACAGACAGCGGAATTGTTGATCGGACTTTTATCACCGGAGTTTCACCGATTATGCTTGAAGACCTGACCAGCGGTTACAATATTGCTTCCAACATTTCACTCAAAAAGCAGTATAATGAAATGCTTGGTTTTACACACGATGAAGTGAATCAATTGATGAACACCGTAGGGATTGACGCAAAACAGATTTGTGTGGACATGGAATATTATTATAACGGTTATCGGTTTAACGAAAAAGGCGAGAATAAAGTTTATAATTCATCAATGATACTTTATTTTTTAGAACAAATATTGGAAGGCAGCAATCCGCCGGACAATTTAATTGATCCTAATTTGAGTATGGATCCGAAACGTCTGAAACGTCTTATCCGAAGTGAAGGCAGCCGCGAGATTTTGATTCAAATAATAAAAGACGGCAACATCATTTCTAATGTGTTGGAAAAATTTTCCATTACCCGTTTGGGAGATGAAAACCATTTTATTTCATTACTGTTTTACATGGGATTACTAACTATCAAAGGTTCTTCTTTGGGCGAGTTGCTTTTGGAGATTCCCAATTATTCCATCCGCACAACATTTTGGGAATATCTTCGTGAAATTGTTCAGGATCAATCGCCGGACATTGCGTTAAATATACAAGAATTAAAAAATGCAATTCGTGCGATGGCCATGGAAGGCGATTTACACGGTTTTATTGATTACGTTTCTCAAAACGCTTTTAGTAAGTTGTCGGCATTTGACTTACAGCGTTTTGACGAAAAGTATATTAAAGTTCTGCTGCTTGCTTATTTACTTTTGAGTAACATTTATATTCCAATGAGTGAATATGAAACGGCTCCCGGTCGTGCGGATATATTTCTGCAACGGAATCCCTGTTTTCCGCAAGTCAATTATGAATGGGTTTGGGAATTGAAATATTGTAAAACGGATGCAAAAGAAACAGAAATTGATCAAAAATGCAGGAAGGGTTTAGAACAATTAGATCAATATCTTATCTCCTCCCGCTTAAAAGACCGCCCCAACTTGAAATCAGTATTGCTCGTCTTCATCGGAAAAGATAAATATAAAATTATTGAAAAGTAATTCGGAATGCGTTCTTGGAAGAATAATTGATATAAAAAAATGCTTGTGTTACTATTCACTATCAACTATTAACTGCCATGACTATTTTGGTTGATCATCAACAGCGCCGCAATATGATTTTGGAGAGCGCCTTTTCGTTGTTTGCGGAAGAAGGTTACAGCGGAGTTACCTACCAGAAAATCGCAAACCGTTGCGGTATTTCACGGACTTCTATTTATAAGTATTTTCAGAATAAAGAACAAATCTTCACTTATGCCGTTAAATTAGCAACAGGCAATCTGAACACAATGGTTGAAAAAGTTCTTGATCGAAAAGAATGGACTTCGTTAGAGAAAATTGTGCGGATATTACATTTGACGGTGCGAATGCTTGAAGACAACCGCATTTTTTTAACGGTGATACTGGATTATGTTCTGATTCAAAAACACAGCGGTAAGGATGTTAAACGCCGAGTTCGGCATCACACTTTCGGCATGAAATTTTTACTTTCGCGGTTACTTCGGGAGGCGATGACCGCCGGTGAACTGGCAATCCGAAATGTAGATACCGCCGCAAGTCATCTTTACGGTATTCTGGAATCTTACGTTTTGAACTTGACCGTCACAGAAATTCTCGACGCTAAAGATTGTCTCGAATTGATTGATCAGTATCTCGAAAATTTGAAACTCTAATTTAATCTTTTTCCTAAACTCTTAAAGATTATTTATTTCATTGTTCCCTTAAGTCTCATTTGTCCCTAATGTCCCTTCACAAAACATTTTATAGAGACATTAGGGACAACAAGGACAAAATGGGATCAAGAACCCTTCCATTCAGAATGTTCTTGTAAAACATTGCTCGACTGCCTTTTTGTAGGAATGCACAGCCGTGCGTCCTTTACAAGCAACGATGTTTCAAAAGGTAGGCGAAGCGTTGCCTACCTCTGGATTATCGCCAACCTCTGAATTACTGAACAAAAGTTTTTGGGTCAGTAATTTCGATAATAACATTTCCGCTATTTTCTGGAACGGTAATTTTAACGGGAGTGGTTTTGAGGCAGCCTCATTCTTTGGGAACAGAGTGAAGCATTAACTCAATTTCCGCTTCAATTTTTTACGGTAAGCGTCTGTTTCGGCAGGACTCATTTTACTCAACTCGGCGTCGGAAACTTCCGACGGAGACTTGGGAATATGCGTAATCACCGCATCGTAAGTTCCCGAAGGCGATCCCGATTTGGAAAAAACATTCACAACCGTTTCCATTTTTTCAATGCCGTTGGAATTGGTATTACCCCTAACAAGATAGGGAGAGTTTCCGCCCGCCAGAATTAACGACACCGTCGCTTCCTGAAGCGAAGAACCGTTGTGAGTTAATTTCACATCAAAGGGAACCAATTTTGCGGGAAAACCATCTGGTAATTTCTGCCGACAGCCAGTCTAAATGGTAAGAACAAACAGAAACATTACCATAACAATATAATTTTTGTTTAGTTTCACCAATAATAAAATCCGTACTATCTCAGTGGACTATTTTATTTTTTAACTATTCCGTAGTTTTTCCTTCATATTCTGTGTGTTTTGCGCTATTCAGCATATTTTGCGTTTAAATTTAACGCAGAATACGCAAAATGACGCTGAAAATGGGGAAAAGATGTCGGGACAAAGATTCCACTGAAATATTACATTTACCAGAAAACATAATCCCTAAATTAAGAATTAACAAAGCACTAGAGAAAATTTCCCGAAATTCACGCCCACTGTAAATCGTGGTTGATTGATGATTCGTCGATAGTTGATAGTGTCGCAAGCGAATTATTAATCTTGTAGTAAAATTCCGCTTGCGACACTCTCCACTATCAACTCTCCACTATCAACTACTTCCCTAATCTCCTAACTCTGTGAGAACCGCTCCGGCATAATAAATACTGTTGAACAGGAAATTGAATGAGGCGTGCGGTTGTCCCCGAAACGTAATTTCGGGACCAAAGAGCAAAACTTTGCCTTTTCCAAGATTTGCTTCAACAACAGTGATCGTGCCGTTCAAGTAATGCTGTCCCCACGCCCAACCGCTTCGCAACGGTTCCG
>JAIRLW010000520.1 GCA_031259095.1 Planctomycetaceae bacterium
AACCTGAAAAATTCCGACGTAATGAAAACCGTTTTCTGTTGCCCAATCATCTGTTTGCCGGAACAGACGATATTGTTTGACCGGCAATGTCAGTTTCGGTAACTTTTTGCACCGCGTAATAGCAAAAGAATAAACCTGAATACAAAAAATAACCGCAACAACAATGTACATAACGGCGAAAAACGACAACACTCCGCCGATAGCAGTGAAAATCGAGAGAATAATGTTTTCCATTTTGAAGGCTCCTATATTTTGTTGGAAAAAAACTTTTGCTAAAACACGAATTTGCTTTAAAGATTATTTGGCATCTTTGTCCCTTTTGTCTAGGGACGATAGGGACAAATGGGACAGGTGGGACAATAATCTCTAATCTTTCGAATAATCTCCTAATTTTTCAAATAATCTCTAATTTTTCAAAAAAAATTGGGTTTTCCTATTTATTTCATTCCGGCGATGGCTTCGGCGACATTTTGGGCGTGTTCGCGGACGCGCCGGTAAGCGTTAAATTGAGTGTTGAACGCAATCACAATTTGCGGATCAAATTTTTCCTCCGACATCCGTTTGATAAAAAGATCACGAATCACTTTCGCTTTTCGGGTCAAACTATGTCCTTGCGCATGCGTCTCTGTTGTTAAGTCGGTAAAATCAGTTCTTCGCGCGGAATAGAAACGAATAATCATTGCCAGATATTCTTCAGTGGTTTCGTGTAACGCCTTAAATTCCGACTTTTGCGGTTCAGGAATTGCCAGACCGTCTTTCCGCATTTTCAGATCCGATTTGAGAATCACAATTAAATAATCGCTGATCGATTCCAACTCGTCCGCCATACGAAGTTGCTGATGCGCCGCATCGCCAATATCGTGCGAAATATTTCCCGAAAGTAAACTCGATGTGTATTCAATAATCTCATCCTGTAACGTGTCCAACTCTTCTTCCTGATGAAACGCACGGTCAATCTCTTTCTGATCCGGATTTTCCGTATCAATCAGTTTGGCGACTTTTTCCAGTAACCTAAGGCAACTGTTGCCCATTCGGATCACTTCAATTCGTGAACGTTCAATCGCCATCGCCGGCGTTTCCAACCGCCGAATACCAAGCGTCGTCAAACGCGATTGTTCCTTTTCCGTTTCGTTTTCCTTGTCCCGTACATAATGCATCAAAAATCTCGCCGCAACTCCGGTAAACGGCAGGAACACAATTGTGTTGGCAATATTGAATAACATGTGAGTCATCGCAATCCCCACTTTCGGATCACGAATCAACCCTGTTGCCGGATCGGTTCCGACCACATAATAAATCAGAGGAAGATACAACCATCGGAAAATTGATGAAACCCACAAAACGCCAAGAACATTGAAAAACACGTGAAAATAGGCGGCACGTTTGGCGTTGGTCGAAGAACCAATCGATGCAAGAATTGCCGTAATTGTTGTCCCAATATTTTCGCCAAGCACCAACGCCGCCGCCGTTTCAAACTGAATCACGCCAATTGCCGCAAGCGAAATGGTAATTCCTAGTGTTGCCGATGACGACTGGACAATCAGCGTTAAAATACAACCGATGGCGATACAAAAATAAACTCCCATTTGAGTATCGGCAGAAAATGTTTCCAGCCATGCGGAAAATTCCGGCAAATCACGAAGCGGTATAAAACCGCGCTGCATCAGTTCGAGACCGAAAAAAACAAAGCCAAGTCCAAGAACAATCATCGCCAGAAAACGTGTCCGTTCAATTTTGGAAAATAAATAAATCAACGCCGCCAAGCCAATCATGTGTAATCCGTATTTTCCGATATTAAGCGTCAGAATCCAACCGGTAATTGTTGTACCGATATTCGCCCCCATAATAACGCCGATTCCCTGAGAAAGTGTCATGATCCGGCTGTTGATAAAACCAACCACCATCACTGTTGTAACGCTGCTGGATTGAATGATGGACGTAACTCCAAATCCGACAAGAACGGCGGAAAAACGGTTCTCCGTAACTGTTGCAATTAATTTGCGAAGACTCGGTCCGGCAACCAGTTGAAGACCGTCGGACATCTGACGCATTCCAAGAAGAAAAATACCTAACCCGCCAAGTGCAGAAAAAAAGATCAGCCCATAATCCGGCGTCCACGCTTCTAATTGAACACGGTCATAAAAAACATGTTCCGAATTTGGTTTTTCAATTCGAAGCGTAATCTGACTGCTTCCCACTTTTTTCCACCGAAGTTGAAGTTTCCCGTCCAAAATTTCCGCTTCAACAACTTCCTTTTTACCGTTGTCTTCAAGAGTAATTACCGGTTGAGCGTCTTTGAAGTCGTCGAACTTTTCGTAATCGCCGCTGACAAAGGTCGTGATGGCCAACCCCGGTTGAAGCAGTATCCGCTGATCCGGAAACAATCGGATAAATTCGTGTTCCGGTTCGGCTGACCAAAGCGGAATAATCAAAAGGAAAAAATTAAAAAACAACGCAAAAAAACAACGTAACAATTTGTCTGAACTCATAGGAAAAAAAAT
>JAIRLW010000431.1 GCA_031259095.1 Planctomycetaceae bacterium
ATGACTGGAACCTACCCCGTTGGGGTAGGCTATAATCCGACTGCCCTTTCAGGGCAATACAATTTTTGCGTGAAAAACAGGAATAATTTGGGGACTCTTTATATCGGAAAGCAAACAGATCAAAAAAATAAAAATACTTAAAAATAAGGAGATTAAACTACTTTTTTTAAGAAAGGGCAGTTAATAAATTAATAAATAAATAAATTAATTAAAAAATCTGTAATATATCAGTGGAATTTTCCCAACACAAAAATATATTCAATAAACATTTAATGTAATATATCAGCGGAATTTTTATTTGAGGTTAAAAAAATCTTGACACCCCTTTCGGGGCTAATATAAAAAATAATAATTCCACTGATATATTACAAAAATTGTAATTATTCTGATTATTTCAGAATTTGGGGGCAATTTCAGGCGAAACATCGCCCGCCTCTTGGTTTTTGACAAAAACAAGCGGATTTTCAGGGGTATTACGTTTAATCTGAATGGAAATCCGACCTTTGATGAGATCGTCTAACAGTGAACCGACCAATTTTGCACGCCAACCGTCTAGGAGTCGGGGATTGATTTCCGGCGGCAATGTTCCAAGTTCGGCAGCGATTAACTCCCGAATATCGACCGGTCCGCCGACTAATTGCGGTGAAATATGATGTTGCTGACAAATCGAACAGAGCGCCGCAGAAAGAAATTGCGCCATTACCGAATATTGCGGAAACGAAAAATGGTTGGAGTGAAGCGGACATTCTTCTTGCGGAATGGCTAACGCGCGGTTCACCGTTTCAGAAATTTCCGGCAAAATTTTTGGCGCATCGCTCCGCTGCATTCCACGAACAGCGGCAATCCGTTTTTCATCACTCGTTCCGCGTCGGGCAATTTCAACCACCAAATCGTCCCGTAATACACGCGACGCCGGTAAATTCCGTTTTCGTGCAATATTTTCACGCCAAAACCAAAGTTCACGGGCAATTGCCAATTCACGCGGTTTTAGTGAAGAAATTTTTGGAAGGGAACGCCATCGCGGCGTTTCAAAACTATATTGCAGTCCTTGTTTGATTCGTTCCATTTCAGCCGCGTACCAATCAATTCGTTTTTTTGCAACAAGATGAGTTTGAAGCGTTTTTGCCAGTTGTTCGAGATGGTGAACATCTCCCAATGCGTATTCGATTTGCAGCGCGGCGAGCGGACGTTTATTCCAAACGGTTCGTGATTCGGCTTTAGGCAGAGAAATTTTGAGAAACCGTTCTAAAAGGGTTCCGTATCCAGCCGGATAATCGTTACCGAGAAAACCGGCGGCAACCTGAACGTCAAACAGTTTGGTTGGCAAACGATTGATCGCCCGAAAACAAAACTCCATCTCACTGCGGCAAGCATGAACGACAATTTCATGCCGTCCATCGCAAAGTAATTCCCAAAAAGCGTCAAGACTTCCAACAGAAAACGGATCAATCAATGCCTGAATATCTCCGGCAGCAATCTGGACAAGACAAAGTTGAGGATAATAACGGTTTTCAGAAATAAATTCCGTATCGTAAGCAATAACCGGAATATCCTGTAATTGACCAAGTAAATGACGAAGTTCGGCTGCGGTGGAAATATAATGGTGAGACATTACACAAAAGTAAAATTACTGTAATTGATCGTGTGATAAACCTCTAAAAATCCTATTACCCTTTCCTAAACCTAAATTTGATTGATGATTCAAAAATCATCGTCCTATTCCACCATTTTAGGGACAGAAGGGACTTTAGGGACAATAAGGACGACACAACAAATTGGCGTTTAAGTAAATGGTATTTTTAGAGTTTCCTTTAAAGTTGAGACTTAGTGTAGCATCTTTGATATTGCTTGTCAACCAATTATTCTGTAGCGATAACAGGGTTGATCGGCACATAACCGCTTTCACGGACGACACGTTGTCCGTCGTCGGAAAGCAGCCAATCCCGAAGTTTCGCGGCGGGCGAATGGTCGGCGATTCCTTTGCGCGTTACGACATAAATCTCGTAAACAAGCGGATATTTTTTCGTGCGGATATTTTCGTAATTCGGAAACACGCCGTTGACCGCCAACACTCGCGTTTCGGGAACGCGAAGCATAAAATGCTCGTAATGATAAACCGAATAACCAATCGCGTTTGGCGTGTGCTGTAAATCGGCAAAGACCAGTTTCATTCCTCGACCGGTTCCCAAAACATCACGATGAATACGAAAATTTTCATTTCCGCGTTTAATAGGAATATCCGGAGTTGTTGGCGGTTGATAGGACGGTAAAACGTTTTCCGTGTTCTTGGGAGCGGCAGTTTGAGCGGTTACAGCCGCCGAATATTTTTGTAATGCTTCCGGCGTAACAACCAATTCGTCCATCAATTCGCGGCTTCCCGAATTGCGGTTACGTTCATAAGGTCGAATCGTTCCCTGCGTTTCGTTTCCGCCGAAATCTTTCCATGATTTATGTTGCGGCGAAGCGTAAATGGATTGAATCTGTTCCAACGTTAAACTTTCAACCGGATTTTTGCGATTGACCACAAACACAAAACCGTCCAACGCAATCGGACGAATATCCAATTCTGCCTCCGCACGTTCCATTGCTTTTTTTTCATCTTCTGACGGACGACGAGCAATGAGAAGAATTTCCGATGGCGGAAACGCGAGTCGTCCCTGATTATCCGGTGTAACCGTTGGATCAATGACCGGAAACTTTCCTTGTTCATCCCTCTGAATATTGTAACTATCACTTCCCGGTATTTGCGGATAATTGTTATTAGAATCTTCTTTTTTTGCCTTGCCGATTAACGACAAATACGCTTCATGGGTTCCTTGAAATTGTCCGTAATACAGTCGGAAAATAGTTCGTTGCCGAAACGTTGTTTTTTCCGTATCGGCAACAACTTTCAATTCGATTCCGGGAGAATCGTTATTATTGTCGTAATGGTTATGGAAATTCGCATTTGGTAACGGCGGATAAGTTCGGAACAACGGCGGACGATTGCTCTGAGAATTTTGTTGCTGTGCCGCAATTTCCCATTTATAAGGCACGTCCAACACATAAGACGTAACAATCGCGCCAAGATTAAGACAATTTGTCGAACCGTCCATTTCGGGAAAATTCAACATATCCAGACCAAGTTTTTTACTGTCTGGTTTTTGTTTCGGTTTGAGCGATTGCAATTCTTTCAGATGCAAATCCAACAGATATTTGTTAATGGCGACTTGTTGTGCATTGACCTTTTGGTGTTCTTTCAAGACTTCCTGACTTTTTTGAGCAACAATCTGCCGCAATTCTTGTTTTTGTTTTAATAATTCGCCAAGATGAGGATCGTCCGGCGAGTAACTTGGTTGATTATCGCTAGGCTGAACGCTCAGTGAAGTAGATTGTCCAAACGCTTGTCCAAACGCTTGTCCAAACAACGGCGAAATATTCACCGCAAAAACAATCGCCGCAAAAAATGACGGCAAAACAAAATTTGTGAAACGTTTCATAATAATTCTCCTTTTATTTTAAGCAACTTTTAAAAACTTCGACCAAAGATTATTTTAGTCGATTTTAGAATGATTTCCCCAAAAATGTGAAACAATCAGGAAATTTCAAATTAGAATTTAGTGTAGCATCATGATACTGTTTGTCAATTATACGTTTCACGGTTAAAAGCAGAACGCTCAGTCGTACTTTAGCAGTTGATCATGGAAAATGTTGTCCCATCATGTCCCATTCGTCCCTAAAGTCCCTTTTTATAAGGGACATTAAGGACAATAGGGACTAATGGACAAATAATTAAGGGAATTTCTAAAAACTTCGACTGAAATCGACCAAAATCGATTTTAGTCGAATGGAGTCGATTTCGGTCGATCAAAAAACAAGTTTTTAGAAGTTGCCTTAAATTAATTGAAATAATTAAAAATCTTTTGGCAAACGATATTTTTAGAGATTCCCTAAATCCACAAAGAATTCGTTCTTGGTTTTTAATCTTGTTGGCAATCCTTGCCGTCCTGAATACATGTCAACCGGCGCGACCGTCCGGCAGATGGATCGTCTGCCTGATGCGGCTGCGCCGATGCGGAAATTCCATTGAATAGTTACGGTTTTTTGATTGGAATTTTCCCTTTTTGAATTATTATTTTGCAACATAATCGATTGGCAGGTTATTGAAAATGCGGGCGAGGACGGCGATATTTAAGTCATCGCCTTTGAAGTTGCCAACCGGTTGGGAAAGATAATGCGAAACCGGCGGCGGTAACGTTCCAACAGTCGGTTTGGTGAAACCATAAAGCCCGACATTTTGTTTTATCGCATCAGGAACAACTTCAAGCGGATTTTGATGATTCCAGTTGGCAACTGTTGTAATCAATCTTGTTTGCAATCCCATAAGTTTATGCGCATTCTGCGTTCTTTGAAGATCGCCCGCCTCATTTTGTAACCAATCAACTTCCTTCAAAATCGAAGTTTCCACATATTCCTTACTGTTCAATTCGTATGCCGACAGCCAAATAATACAATTCGGTTTAACCCGTTTGGCGGTCGTTTTAATTTGTTGCCAAGCGCGTTCAATTGTTTTGCGGCGGAAAACAAGTTCCCTTTCCGAAGTTATTTTGTCTTTGCCCGGAAAAGATTCACCCATCAATTCCTGATACATTTTCTGCTCGCACGGCAACCACCGCAACTTCAGTAACGGATCCGCGCCGCCAGGATTATAAAACCAATCCAACATAAATCCGTCCATATCCGTTTTTTTCACCGCGTCCTCAATCGACACACATAAATAATCAAGATACGTTTGCGTCAACGGAATCTGTTGACCGTCCATTTGGTAACACAAATCAGGATGATCTTGTTCCCATTTGTTGTTTGCGCCAATACAAAAATAACCGAACACTTTCATCTTTTTCTGACGACCTAGTTTTACCATTTCCGTCAAAAAATCATGTTTCAATTCGGGCTGCTCCGGCACAACGCCGTTTTTGTACCACGCATAACCGTTGCAAGAAACCGCAAACGTTTGAATAACGTTGCAACCGAGATCGGCATACCATTGCACCTGTTCTTTCGGATCGGCATCCGCCCAAAGACCCGCTTGAGCAAACCCATGCGCACCGCCTTTGCCCCAATTAAAATCAATACAATAGGCACGAATCGCCTCTTGGGATATTGCGGTTTGCGTTAAAATAACAATATTCAACAAACAAAACATCACCCAATAAACATACCGCCCTAAAATATTTATTCGTTTCATCATCAATTTCCTTTCTAAATCCCACAAAGGATTCGTTCTTGGTTTTTAATCTTGTTGGCAATCCTTGCCGTCCTGAATACATGTCAACCGGCGCGACCGTCCGGCGGACGGTCGCTGACCTCGTGATTTTTGACCTAAACAATTATCCCTCCAAAAAATGGGAAATAATCAGGAAAAATCAAATACTTGGACTGTTTTTTTCGGAAAAATATTGTAATATCATATAAGAATTGACTCGACCATTGAGAAAAAGCAAATCAACGGCGATTTATTTTAGGAGTTTGTTTTCGACAGCATTTTACGATTTTTGGTTTTGTTTTTAAAGTCGGTTGTTTTATGTTTTGCATTTAAGGTTCTATTTTCAGGTTTTTCCCCTTTGAGTTCCATATCAACCCCAGATCAACGAGTTTCTCCGTCTTTAGCGATTATTGGCGGCGGCTTGGCGGGCATTTCCGCTGCGGAATCCGCGTTGCGGAGCGGATTTCAGGTTACACTCTTCGAACGGTCCCGCGTTCTTGGAGGTCGTGCCGGTTCTTTGTTTGAACCGAACACCGGTCAGTGGATCGATAACGGTCAACATGTTGCGTTGAGTTGTTGCACAGAGTTGCTCCGTTTAAACCAACGTCTCGGTTTGACCGGATTTTTTGAACAAAAGAAAACCATTCCTTTTGCCCGAATTGACGGTAAACGCGGGCAATTAGCGCCTGCCGGATGGTTGCCGAACCGTTGGCAATTTCTGCCCGCATTTTTAACCTTTCCGTTTCTCTCTCTCAAAGAACGTTTCACGACCGGTTTGTTATTGCGGGAGTTAGGCAATCCGAAAAAAACAAATGTAAAAGTAAACGTAAAAACGCCGGAATCAGGAACCTTTGCCCAATGGCTTGAAAACAAAAAAGTTTCCGCCAACGCAATAGAACAATTTTGGACTCCGCTTATTTTCAGTACGTTGAGTGAAAGTATTGAATATGTTAGTTTTGATGCTGTTCAGCACATTGTTCGGGAAAGTTTTCCGGCGGGAAGTCAAGCGATGACGTTTTACATTCCGACCGTTCCTCTTCGGACTATTTATCATGAAACAGTCGCGGAACAGTTGCGGAATCGCGGCGTTGAACTCAATTTTCTCAAACGGGTGAAGCGTTTTTACTGGACGCTTCCGGCGGATTCCGATTTCCAGTCCGACGCCCCGCAACCCTACGCTAGTCCCAAAATTCGCGCTTTGGAGTTGGCGGATAGTTCTTGCCGGTCGTTTGATTATTATCTTTTGGCAGCGCCGTTGCCGCAATTTCAAGAAATAATGAGCAATTCCGCTCTGGAAACTTATACCGAACAACTTGCGTTAGAACGTTTTGAACCGGCGTCAATTACGACTATTCATCTCTGGTTCAATCGCCGATTATTACCCGCCAAACTCTCACATTCCGCATTGCTCGGCGGACCAGGACAATTCCTGTTTTGTCCTCGAAGAGATGAAAATAATAATAATAATAATCAGCAGAATAATAAGTGTATTTATCATACCGTTGTGATTAGTGCGTCTCACCGACTCCTTGCGGAACATGAATTTACATCGCGCGGGAGTTTGGGGTTGGCGGAACGTGTGGTCGAGCAACTCCGAAATACGTTTGCGTCATCTTTTCAAAAGGAAACAACACAATTACTATTCCACCGTGTTACCACTCACTTTGAAGCGGTTTTTTCTCCGAATCCGTCGGTTTATCTGGCACGTCCAGAATCGGAAACTCCTTTTAGCAATCTTGTTTTAGCCGGAGATTGGACACAAACAAAATTGCCCGCAACATTGGAAAGCGCCGTCCGAAGCGGACAACATGCCGTCCAAATTCTAAAGAAGATTGATTCTCTTGATTAATTGTCTCATTTCTCATTAGTCCCAATCGTCCCTAAAGTCTCTATAAAAAGGGACTTTAGGGACGATTGGGACTAATGGGACAAATGATTTTTCATAAAATGTTTTGGCGGAAAACACGAATTTTTAGAGGTTCCCATCTTCAATGATCAATTGGCGAATCCGAAATAATTTTGGGCGTTGTTGTAACAGATATTCTGAACCATCGTCCCAATAAGATTAAAATCGTTCGGCAGTAAACCGTCATGAATTTCCTGACCGAGCAGATTACACAAAATACGCCGGAAATATTCGTGTCTTGTGTACGATAAAAAAGATCGGCTGTCGGTAAGCATCCCGACAAATTGTGATAATAAACCGAAATTTGAAAGCGTGTTGAGTTGTTTTTCCATTCCGTCTTTTTGGTCGAGAAACCACCAACCGCTGCCGAATTGCATTTTACCCGGCGTTTCGCCGTCCTGAAAATTACCGATCATGGACGCTAACATTTCATTCGCCGCCGGATTCAGATTATAGACAATTGTTTTCGGTAACTTTTCTTCGCGGTCAAGATGATCGAAAAACTGCGAGAGATGATGAGCAAAATAAAGACCATCATTTATTGAATCAAAACCGGAGTCGGCTCCAAGACGCTTAAAAAAACGTGAATTATTGTTCCGAATTGCTCCGATATGAAGTTGCATGGTCCAACCCCGCTCCGCATCCATTCGGGCAATTTGATACAGAATTGCAAATTGAAGAAAACAAACCTCGGCTTCGCCAATAACCTGACCTTCCCGCAAACGTTTAAAAATTTCCGCACAATCAATTTGATCGGCAGAATAAACAAAACTTTCGAAACCGTGATCCGATAACCGACAACCGTTTTCATGAAAGAAATCATGCCGTTTTTTCAATACCGTTATTAAATCATCGAAAGTGTCAATCGTAACACCGGCAGTATGACCAAGCCGATCAAGATAATCATTGTATGATTGAACACTTTCTTTAGTAACACGTTGGCGTTGTTCCAAAGCGACGGCGGCAATTTGTGTTATTTTATCCGGTCGGAATGTCGGCAACACTTTAATTTCAAACGATTGATCAGCGGCGATTTTCCGGTGAAATTCGAGTGAATCCGCCGGATCGTCGGTCGTGCAAACAAGCCGGACATTCATTTGACGCATGATACCGCGCGCGGAAAATTCCGGTTGTTGAAGTTTGGTGTTGGCGTCGTCCCAAATACTTTTCGCGGCGCCGGGCGAAAGCAAACGATCCGCAATACCAAAGGGGCGTTTGAGTTCGAGATGAGTCCAATGATAAAGCGGATTACGTAATGTTTTTGGCGTTGTTTCCGCCCACTTTTCAAATTTTTCCCAGTCGGAGGCTTGACCGGTAATAAAATGTTCCGCGACTCCCGAAGCACGCAACGCCCGCCATTTATAATGATCGCCGGCAAGCCAAATCCGCGTCAGATTTTCAAACCGGCGGTCTTCCGCAATCTCCTGCGGCGAAAGATGACAATGATAATCAATAATCGGCATCGATTCGGCATAATCATGATAAAGTCGAATTGCCGCGTCGGTTTGAAGTAAAAAGTTTTCGGTAATAAATTTTGTCATGGAATCTATTGAAAAAATGTTGTAAAGGATTTTTTTGTATCTATTCAGTAGTGATTCTATATGTTTATCGTTAGGTATAATTCGTTAAAATTTTCGTTTTTCGCTCTTAACCCCGCTGAGAG
>JAIRLW010000455.1 GCA_031259095.1 Planctomycetaceae bacterium
TCTGAGTAAGTCAATTTTTCTCCAAATAGCGCCTTTAATGCGGGAATTTCTGCGGGAGTTTGTTTGAGAGATTCGTCAAATTCCAAACTATCCGTGTTTCCCGCTTGCCCAAGTTTCGCGTAATCGCTATCGGGTAACGGTTGAATGTAATGCTGAATCCGTATTTGTTCCGTGTTCCCAAAAACGGCGTCCATATACGACCGCGACCAACCAAGCCTCTCTTTATCCGTTTGACAGCTTGACCGTTGATTGATAAAAAACTTTTCCTAAATATTTAAACCTGCTTTTTGCATTTTCTTTTTGATAAGTGTTCTGATGTTTTTACAATTCCCTGTTGAAAAACAGGAATCGGAAAAACTAGGACGTGTTGACGCTATTCGCGAAATTGCGAAATTTAGGTGAAAATGACTATAGTTGAAGTCTTTTAAGTAAGAAATGTTTTTCAAAATCCTTACCAATCAACCCAATTTAACACCTATTTTCACTATGTTATAAGTGTCAGCGCGCTCTAGCCTCAATATCGATCTCTTCCTAAATTCCGAAATAATCAGAAAAATAAAAAAATAATTAAAGAATTGTAAAAATTGACTAAATAAATGTAAGTTCTTATTTTACAAAGAGTTACTCCATTTTTTAACCCCAAACCGCCGCCTCGCACAAACAATAAAATTATTTTTTGGGTAATATTTTCGATAAATTGGTAAATTTTTGCCTGACCGGTTGACTTTATCAATATCTGAGATATACTATCCCTGTAAGTCAAATTGGCATCTTTGACTAAAATATTCTTTTAATTTAAAAAAAGTAATAAATTATTAAATTAAAATAATAATTTGACCAATATAATATACAGAGATATAATAGATAGAATAGTCAACAATGGTTAAAAAAACACTTCAAACACGACAAGCCATCTTAGATATCGCCTGCCAACTGTTCAGTAAGTTTGGCTATAACGAAGTTACTATACGAATGATCGCTGATGAAGCTCAAGTTAATCAAGGAAGTGTTCGCTATTATTTCGACACGAAAGAAAATTTATACGTTGAAGTTTACAAATTAGCCAACGGCGCCGACAAAGCGCTGGAAATCGAAACTCTACTCGCTGAAGAACCAAACCTGCTCGAAACTCCTGAAGGAAAAAGTTATGCGATTTATCGGATTATGTCTGATTGGTTTTACCGACATTTTTATGTTTCCGAAGCATGGAAACCGACAGTCATTTTTAATGAATTGCTTCATCCTTCGCCAATTTATGATCGCCTTGTCGATGAAGTTTTTAAACCGGAAACCAAAAGCAGATTGCGACTGTATTACATGCTTGTTCCCGATGCTTCGCACAACGAAGCCTATGCTTGGGTTCACTATCCCGATTCGCAAGTGATGTATTATTGGTTCACCAAAAGGAATATTATCCGCTACTACGGCGAACGGTTTTTTGAAGATAATAAATATCTCCTGATGAAAATGACGATCCAAAATATGTTGCGCATGCTCGATTTGCCCTTACTCAGTATATTGAAACATAAATGATGTTGCGGTAAAAAGTTAATCTTTTCGATTGGCGGAGTTTAAATTCAACCCAAAGATTGACCTGTTTCAATGGTTGATGAATAGTTGAAAATAATTATAAAGAAGATTGAATTTCCTCCTTTTTTAATGTACCTAACATGGCAGATACTCGTGAAATCCTATTAGAGGCCGCTTGTCGGCTTTTTGCGGAACATGGTTTCGATAATGTTTCCACACGAATGATTGCCCAAGAAGCAAAGGTCAATTTGGGAAGTATTCACTACCATTTTGGCAGTAAAGAAGGACTTTATTTCGAAACATTTCGTATTGCCATTAACGCGGATTCGCCTTTGACAATTGAAAAACTTTTGGAGGTTGATCCGACTTTACTAACCACTCCCGAAGGAAAATCTTATGCGATTCATCGGTTGACTTATGATTATTATAACCGTCACTATAATATTCATGAAAAATGGAAACGACAACTAATTTTAAGAGAATTGTATCATCCGTCTCCGGTGTATCAAAAATTGGTGGACGAAGTATTAAAGATTGAATTACAGAGAATGATTGACTTTTATTTTATGCTCGATCCCAACGCCTCGCTTGTTGATGCGTTTGTTTGGGCAAGTTATCCCGATACTCAGGTAACTTATTATCTGAAAGCAGAGTCTTCCATCACTCAATATAGCGGACAGGATTTTATGGACAACTTAAACCGAAACATCATAAAATTTACCATTCGAATGATGATTATGTCGTTAGGATTACCGGTTCCCAACTTATTAAAATAATTTTGAAAATAAATGATAAAAATGATTGCGGCTTTTATTGGGCGTTTGTTTTTTATTTTATTGTTCTTGAATTTTTGATTGACATTTTCCGAATATTTTAGCACAATAAGATCAAGGTTGAAGTTCTAAAAAGGACGAACGAATTTCTTTTGTATTGGAAATTTGGAATAGACTTTTTAATTTTTTTCGTGTTTTCTTTTCTTTGTTGTTATTTTGACGTTACGAAATATTTTGTAAGGATATCGTAATTAGTACGGACGATAGACATTGGTTTATTCAAATTGAAACAAAAATTATGACGCAACAATTTAGTTTTGGATTTTGTTGAGTTATTTTATTTGTTGTGAACCAAACCAGCTTCAGAATAACGAGTTTTTTACTGTACTCTTATGTAAATGACAGCTATGTTACTTACATTGAACCCCAAGAGGACTGTGATGCACTGTTATTATGTCCTTAATGTGATTAAGGAACTGAGTGATCAACAGGTTCGCTATGCTCCCCGCGAGAAAAAAATCGAACAATGCCGTCGGGCAGAAAAACTCTATCAGGAAATCAGCCGGAATGAAACTTATACTTACCGTTTCATTTGTGCCGGAATTACTGATTTTCGTACAGAAATGCATCAAGATGTGATGCTTGACGGAAAAAAAGTCAAACATGATCTGTTGCTTTTTATTGAAGATGTTTATGATGCGGCGAATGTTTCGGTTGAAGAAGTCAACGAAAAAGTCTGGACGATTGAGGAACTTTGTAAGCGGTTCAATGTTTCCAGTAAAACGATTTCACGTTGGCGAAAACAGGGACTGGTTACCCGCCGGTTTATTTTTGGCAAGAAAAAACGAGTCGGCTTTTTACAAAGTTCGATTGACTATTTTCTCAAAAATGAAACGAAACGCATTGAACGCGGTGAACGTTTTAGTCAACTGAGCGAGCAGGAAAAGCAATTTATTATTTCGTCGGCACGGCGATTTGTCGGCACGTCGGTTTCTCCGACCGAAGTGGCGAAACGTATTGCCCGATATATGGGTCGAAGCGTGGAAACAATCCGTTACACGTTGAAAACATTCGACGAACATAATACGGATATTCCGTTGTTTCCGAATCGGAATACTCCGTTGGACGACAAGGTCAAGTTGCAAATCTTTGAAGAATTTCGGCACGGCATTTCTGTTGAAAAATTAGCCGGAGTTTATCACCGGACACGCGGCAGTATTTACCGGATTATCGGACAACTTCGCGCCAAACGTATTGACGAACTGGCTCTCGATTACATTGACAATTCGGAATTTCATAGGATAACGCCGGAGTGTGAGAAAATCATTCTTGGCGCGACGCCGATTAGTGAATCGCATCGTTCTTCTGGAAAACGTATGGCGTCGGCGGCATTACGTTCGGCGCCGGAACCGTTTCCGGTTTTTGTCGAAGTGTCGGATAACACGGAAAATCTAGTTGATTCCGATTCGGAACCGACAGATTCCGAATCGTCTCATTCTTCCGGCGGATTGAATCTTCCGCCTTATCTTTCCGGTTTGTACAAAATTCCGCTGCTCAATGCGGAACAGGAAATGCATTTGTTCCGTAAAATGAATTACTTGAAATGCAAAGCCTCGAAATTGCGCGAGCAACACGATCCTGCTCATCCGAAAATTCATTTGATGGCAAAAATTGAAGCGTTATATGAGCAGGCGGTTGCGACTAAAAATGAGATTATTTCGGCGAATCTCCGACTTGTTGTGTCGATTGCCAAGCGTCATATTGGTCCTTATTCGACGTTTTTTGATTTGATCAGCGACGGTAATTTTTCATTACTTCGGGCTGTTGAAAAGTTTGATTATAGTCGAGGGAATCGGTTTAGTACTTACGCGACTTGGGCGGTTACGCGCAATTTTGCCCGAACAATTCCCGATGAGAAAAAACATCGTGATCGGTTCCATTTGAATGAAGAGGAACTGTTAAGTACGACAATTGACATGCGAGGCAATCTGCAACAAGAAGAAAAAGATCAATTTGAACGTCGTCAACAAATTGGTTATCTTCTCAACGAATTAGATGAGCGTGAGCAAAAGATTATTATTAGCCGATTTGGAATTGGCAGTACGGAAGCGCCGTTGACGCTCAACGAAGTAGGAGCGGAAATGGGCGTTACCAAAGAGCGTGTCCGACAAATCGAAGCAAGAGCGCTCGCCAAACTCCGAAAAGTTGCCGAAGAAGAAAATCTCGAAATTCCGGGATTATAAAAATCCCGATTATTTCGGAATTTGTGGGCGGCCATTGTTTAGGTCAATAATCCAGAAATAGGCGACCTTTCGCTGAAAGGTCGCCTATTTCTGTGTACGGACGGTAATTAGAATCCCCAAAACAGTCGGAAACTCTAATTGCCGACGTTTCACTAATTTCTGCAACCTTTCGGCGAAAGGCCGCCTACTTTATAAAGTTGCCTACCTGATCATTGGAAAAGATCGCTGCCTTTTTCTAATACTTGACATGTTCCGGTCAATGACTTACTATAATATAGAGTTGTTTTTTTATTGCGTTACCTCTGAACGCTGTTTCTCCAACAATAACGCCGTAATTATTACGGTTCCTAACAATGATTTTTCTTGGAATTGATATTGGAACGTCCGGCACAAAAACGTTGGCAATCGACGCAACCGGTAAAATTTTGGCGAGCGCTATTCAGGAATACCCCTGCTATGCTCCCAAACCGCTTTGGAGTGAACAGAACCCCGACGATTGGTGGAACGCCGCCGTGAAAACGGTACACAACGTCCTCAAAAAAGCACATATCAAATCCGCTGATGTTAAAGCAATCGGATTGTCCGGTCAAATGCACGGCAGTGTTTTTCTCGATAAAAATGATAACGTTATTCGACGCGCTATTCTGTGGAATGACCAACGCACTATCGCGGAATGTCATGAAATTGAAACCTTAGCCGGCGGACGGGAATCGCTCATTCAATGGGTTGCGAATCCGGCGTTGACTGGTTTCACCGCTCCGAAAATTCTTTGGCTAAGAAACAATGAACCAAAGAATTTCGATAAACTCCGTAAAGTATTACTGCCGAAAGATGAAATCCGTCGGCGTTTAACGGGCGAATACGCAACCGAAGTGAGCGATGCCAGCGGAATGCTCTTGCTGAATATTGCCGACCGGAATTGGTCAACACAATTACTTTCCGCATTACAATTAGATATTGACCTGCTTGGCCGCGTGTACGAATCCGAAGATGTTACCGGTCAACTTACTCCCAACGCCGCAAAACAACTCGGTTTAACCACCGATTGTTTAGTGGTTGGCGGCGCTGGTGATTGTGCCGCCGGCGCAATCGGTAACGGGATTGTCAACGAAGGTATTTTGTCCACTTCTATCGGAACTTCCGGCGTGATGTTTGTGTACAGCGATGAAATCAAAATTGATCCGCTTGGTCGTGTCCATACGTTTTGCCATGCGGTTCGCGGCAAATGGCATCTGATGGGCGTTAATTTGTCGTCCGGCGGTTCACTCCAATGGTTTCGCAACGCCCTTTGCCCTGAACTTGCTGCGGAAGCCAAAAAGAAAAAGGCGGATGTGTATGATCTGCTGACGGCCGAAGCGGAAAAAACTCCGCCGGGAAGCGAGGGATTGTACTTTTTGCCGTATCTGAGCGGCGAACGAACCCCTCACGCCGACCCGTTTGCACGCGGTTGTTTTGTTGGTTTGACACTGGTTCATGGGCGCGGACATCTTGTTCGAAGTATTATGGAAGGAGTTACCTATTCCATGAGGGATTCCTTTGAAATTTTTCAAGGATTGGAGATTCCGGTCAAACAGATTCGCGCGTCCGGCGGAGGATCGAAGAGTCCGTTCTGGCGACAAATTCAAGCCGATGTGTTCGGACAACGTGTCGTGACCATCAATTCCGAAGAAGGTCCCGCTTTCGGAGTTGCTCTGCTTGCCGCTGTCGGCGCGGGAGCGTTCAAAAATATTCAGGAAGCCTGCAAAGCGGTTATCAAAGTCGTCAAAGAAGCAAAACCAAACGCCAAAGCAAAAAAAATATACGATAACACCATGCCCGTCTATCAGAATTTGTATTGCTCGCTCAAAAATGATTTCAAAAAATTATAGCCAAAGATTGTCCCTAATGTCCTTAGTGTCCCAAATGTCCCTAACATTCTCAAATAGGGACGAATCGTAGAGACGCAATGCATTGCGTCTCTACTACAAACCTCATTACCTCATTAAAAACGTAAACAAATAATGAGGTAATAAGGTTGTTTGTGGGGGGAATCATTTTGCTGCTGAGGTTGTTTAGTAAGAAAAATTAGGTGGAAATGAGGTTGTTTGTTCAATATTCAGACGTGTAAAAATATTCCACTGATATATTAGGTTTGGGTAAATTACTTTTTGACCGTTTTTATTCCGAACTCGGCACGTATGGAGTTACGATTAAGGGCGGGATGACGGCGGACGGGACGTTTGTTGACGTCCCGAAACCACACGTTCATCAGGACGAGTACGCCCAAATCAAAAAAAGAGGGAAGCCCGACTCCCGTACTTACAAGCCGAAGGTTCAATCTCCAACCGATGTTGACGCCCGTTACACCCGAAAGAATAACGAAAAATATTATGGTTATAAAAATCACGTGGAGGCGGATGGGGATACGAAACTTATTACGGATTATGAAGTAACGGATGCGTCGGTTCACGATAGTACCCCGTTTCTGGATTTGTTGCCCAAGGAGGCGAAAAAAGAGGAGCAGAACAAAGATTACAAGCAACCTGTTTTTGCAGATTCCGCTTACAAAAGT